>CAMLDH010000021.1 GCA_946478765.1 uncultured Oxalobacteraceae bacterium
ATGTGCATTTCTCCTGGTGGCGACTGCTGTTGTGTCGAGAGTTAGTGCTGCTTTATTCAGAGCTTGCGCAAGCCTCATTAATAAACCAAAAATCCGGCCAGCCCCGCGACCGGTACTATCCATACCGCTTCAATCCGGTATCGCATCAGCACAAGCAATGCCAACACGAACAACACGCCCGATATCCACACCGGCGCGGCGGATTTTCCGATCAACACAGCGGCGCTAAAGACCATCCCGACGACTGCGGCGCGCACACCGCGCAATGCCGCCTTGACCATCGCCGAACTCTTGACGCGATCGAGCATCCGCGCGCATAACACTGTCAGTAGCGCAGTCGGCGCAAACATGCCGGCGGTGGCGGCGGCGGCGCCCGCGAGGCCGGCAACCTTGAAGCCGATGAAGGTGGCGCTGACCATGATCGGCCCCGGCGTCACTTGCCCCATTGCGACTGCATCGACAAATTCCTGGCGCGTTACCCAGCCGTATCCGTCGACCACGGTCTGCTGCAGAAGGGGAATAAACACGTAACCGCCGCCAAACATCAGCATGCTCATGCCGGCGAAGGTGCTTGACAATTGAAGCAGGATGTCCGATTCGAAATGCATCGGCAGTGCGAGCGCCACCGGTAACGCCGCCAGAATAAAAAAGGAGGCATTGATGGGAGAGACCGATGTTTTTTGAATGGCGCCATTGCCGCGATTCCTGGCAGACAAATGCGCAGGAGGGATCGCCGCGCTTTCGAGCATCGGTTCCCGAAACCACCGCCAGCCGGCGATAGCGGCGACAACAATGATGGTCAGCGTAACGTAAAATCCCGAGAAGCTCACGGACGCCGCCGCAGCCCCTGTCGCCAGCATGCCTTCGCGCCACCCGGTTACCGAGGCGCGACCCATGCGCCATGCAGCGGCCATGATGATTGCCGCCATTACAGGCATCACTCCCATGAAAACCTTGGCAATTGCCGGCGACTGCCCCCAGCGGAAATAAACCGCGCTAAGCAAGATCATGAACACGAATGCCGGCGCCACCGCGGCGCAAACGCATACCAGCGCACCGGCTGCGCCGCGCAGGCGGTAGCCTACATACGCCACCATATTGATTGCGACCGGTCCCGGCAATACCGATGCCAGCGAGAGGCCATCGGCCACATCGCGATCGCTGAGGAACTGGCGCCGCTCGACCACGACGTTCTGCACAACCGAGACCATCGCCATGAAGCCGCCGAAGCTGGTGCAGGCAATACGCAGAAAGATCCACCAGAGCGTCGCCAGCGAAACCTGGTCCGCAGCGCGTTCATCGAGCGCTGCGGCTTTACCGTGCATGAGCCGTTCCATCAGCGATAGTCGCGCCGTTCATGGTGAAATAATCGGAAAAGGTCTTGATGAATTTATCCAATTCATTTGCCGGCAAGCGGTTGATGCCGGCCGCTGCCTTTCTTCCGCCGCCGCCGGGAAATCGTTCGCATAGTCCATTGGCGGCGCGTGCAGCGGGGTCCGCAGAGCGCACGCTGACGACGTAGGAACCATCCGTATTTTCGGTCAGTACCGCATAGGAGCGCGCCTGCTGCTGCGATATCAGCTGGTTGGCAAACACGCCTGATATCCGGCGCGCCCATGGCGCATTCGGCAAAATGTAGATTGCACCGCACGCCGATTGCCAATCCGGCGTCAAATTCGCCATGCGCGCTGCATCATTCCGAAAACCGTCCGCGAGCACGCAGTAGCAGGGCGATGTGTCGATAAAATCCTGGGGATCGATGAATTGATGCACTGCCCGGTAGAGCGCATCCGGCGCAATATGCAAGTCTTCAACTTTCTCGCCATAGGCGTTGTAGTTGAGCATCAACCCTAATTCTGCCAGTGCCTTCGTGCGGCTTTCGCTCAAACCGATGTCTTGCGCCAGAGCGCGCCCGATTGCCGGCAGATTGTCGCCGAAGGCGGCGGTCACCGCCCATTGCCGATACTGGCCATTCAAATGGCGATCGACCAGAATGCTGCTGCACACGTCCGGCGCTTCATCCCAAAACAATTGAAGCCGTTGATGCTGGAACGCCAACCGGGCCGAATGATGATCAAAGTAGGTCACCCGCCCGCCCGTGTCGAGAATGCGTCGTAATGCGCTCACATTGGCATCGAGCGACACATCCAGCACGGTGACATCCGTCTCGCCTTCGCACGGAATCCGCTGCAGCAGCTCGATATCGCGCTTGACGCCTGTGATCAATTGCGCATCGGCAGGATGGGCCAGCCGGAGTTGATGCAACGCGCAAATGCCGTCCGCGTCACCATTGAACACATCGAATGCACGGCGTACCGGCGCTGCCATGCCGGCCGATTTGGAGGAATGCAGAGCCATGGGATTATCCGAAACGTTGCGCCAGATGGTGATACAAAAGGCGCGTTGCGTCCGTAAGCGTCAACGTGCTGGTATCGAGTTCCAGCGCAGGAAGCAATGGCGGTTCATAAGGCGATGATATGCCGGTAAATTCGGGAATTTGTCCGGACCGCGCTTTCGCGTATAGCCCTTTGGGGTCGCGTGATTCACAGACCTTGGTGGGCGTGCTTACATGGACTTCGATGAATTTTTCCGATCCGATAATGGCGCGTGCCATTGCGCGGTCTTCCCGGTACGGTGAGATGAATGCCGTGATTGCCATCAGGCCGGCCTCGTTCATAAGCCGTGCGACTTCGGCGGTGCGCCGGATATTCTCTTTTCTGTCGGCGGCCGAAAAGCCCAGATCGCTATTCAAATGATGCCGGATATTATCGCCGTCCAGCACGAAGCAGGAGTGGTCTTCATCCAGCAGCATTTTTTCCAGCTCATAGGCGATCGTGGATTTTCCGGCGCCGGAAAGTCCGGTCAGCCAGATAGTGGCGGGACAGTGTCCGAAATGCGCTTCTCTAATTTCTGCAGAAACCTTGCCGGCATGCCAGAAGATATTCGATGCAGCGCTGGGACAGGGCTCGCTGATGTGCGGATCATGTGCCTGATCGCTCATCAAATCGAGGTTGCGATTCAATACTTTAGTCGTCATATATGCATCCTTATTCGGAAACAACGCTGTACGGCAGGTGCAGACAGCCGTATCAATATCGCCGCGGCTTTCCAGGAGACCATCGCTTCGAGCCCACAGCTAACCGAGCGACGCTGGATCTTCGATTGCCAACTCTTTCAAGAAGCCAGCTTTTCATTTGATCGAGCAACGGATATTGCGTCGTCTTATGAGTTCAACTATGCATGCATGAACGATGCATCACTATTGCCAATGCTGAATTTCTAGTCAATCCCATATTCTTGATAAGTCATAAAACCTGTAAACATTAGCAGGTGGCGATGAGTGAAAGATGCTGTAAGGCAATTAATATGGATGGTCCACCCGGTTGTCGTATCGCCGCCATCAAATTCCAACAAGGTGATTGAAAACATGACAAAACTGACTATATTGAAACGATGATCAGGCACACATAGGAGGCCATCATGCGACACAGACTGTTTTATGTATTTCCGGATATAAAAAGCGCGCGCAAGGCGCTCGATGATTTGTTGCTTGGCAGGATCGAAGAGCGGCATATCCATTTTTTAACAAATGGCGAATCGCTGCCATCGGATATGCCGGAAGCGAATTTTCTTCAAAGAACCGATGTAGTGCATGGCGCCGAATCCGGCATGCTGGTTGGCGCCGGTTTGGGGATGGCGTTAGGACTGTGGTTGGTCTATTTTCCGTTCTCGGACGTATCGTCCAAAGCGGCGATCATGCTTTTCACGACTCTTTGCGGCATTTTCTTTGGCGGATGGGCGTCCAGCATGGTGGCGGCAGCGCTTCCGAATTCGCGGTTGAAAGCGTTTTATGCGGAATTGGAACGCGGCAAAGTGCTGATGATGGTCGATGTACCGGCACGCAAGATCGTGCAAATCGAAAACATGATGGCAGAGCGTCACCCTGAAATGCGATTTGGCGGGGAAGATGCACACATTCCGATTTTTCCATGATGGCATGGTGTGGCCCGCTATCCCCAACTGGCCATGTCGCCATTTGAATGAGCAGCGCCTATCCGACACAGTGTACGGTTTGTGTTTGCTGCGAGGCCGGTTCCACGCGGTTCCGGCCGTTTTGTTTGGCGGGATAAAGTGCATTGTCGGCCATCTTGAGCAAGATATCGACGCGCGTATTGCCATGAGCCGAGGTTCCTGACAGCGTTGTGTCAGGAGCCTTCAGGAGCGTTACATTTCTTTGGGCTTAGCCTGTTCGCGCCGGTTAAAGCCGGCAACCATATCGAAGCGGAACAGGCGGCATTCCAGCGCACCGTTAAAGAAGGGCGTTTTGCGCGCTTCTTTCAAACGCAACATTTTCGGCAAGCCCAGATCCGCCGAAAACAGAAATACCGTCCAGCCGGCGAAGCGCTGTTTCAACGTCGTGCTGAATGCGCTGAAGAACGCGGTGGCCATGTCATCGGTCGCTATCGTATTGTCGCCGCGCACGCCGATCCGTTCGCCGTATGGCGGATTGGTCAGCATGATGCCGGGCACATCGGTCGGCGGTTTCACTTCCTGCGCTTCAATCTGCTTCAACGGCACGTCGAACAGGATGCCGGCCTTGTTCAAATTGTTGCGCGTCATCGCGATCATGTCGCCCGAGATATCGCTGCCGAAAATCGTCGGCGTGGTCGGGATCGGATTGGGTTTGAAGCTGCCCTTGATCGCCAGCCATTCGGTTGAATTGAAATCATGGAATTTTTCAAATGCGAATTCGCGCCGCGCACCGGGAGGGATACCGGCCACCATCTGTGCCGCTTCCGCCAGGATGGTGCCCGAGCCGCACATCGGATCGAACAGCACCATACCCGGCTTCCAACCGGACACGCGCAATAATCCTGCAGCGAGATTTTCGCGCAGCGGCGCGTCGCCGGTTTCCAGCCGCCAGCCGCGCTTGAACAACGCTTCACCGGACGTGTCGAGGTACAGCGTGAAATTGCGCGCATCGAGAAAGCCGACAATGCGCATGTCCGGTGTCTTGGTATCGACCGAAGGGCGCTCGGAAAACTGTTCGCGGAAGCGATCGCAAATCGCATCCTTGATTTTCAGCGTCGTGAACTCCAGGCTTCGCAACGGCGATTTGATTGCAGTCACATCGATGCGGATTGTGCGATGGACGCTGAACCAGTCCTCCCACGGTTGCGCCAGCGAGAGGTCGTAGATATCGTTTTCGTTGGCGTAGCTGGAATGCGCGATGCGCAGCAGCACGCGTGATGCGATGCGCGAATGCAGATTGATGCGATAGGCATCGGTCAGCGCACCCGAGCAATGCACGCCGCCGGGCACCTGGTTGTGCACCTTGAGCGTGCTGCCCTGCTGCGCGATTTCGTTGAGTTCTTCCGCCAGTGCGGCTTCCAGACCGCGCGGGCAGGGACAAAAAAATGAATGTGACATGGGGAACCCTTTATCCGTAGTAAAACACTTGCTTAGAATGGTTTGACGACGACCAGTATCACGATTGCCAGCATTGCAATGACCGGAATCTCGTTAAACCAGCGATACCAGGCATGGCTGCGCTTGTTGCGTCCATTTTCGAATTTCTTCAGCAAGGAACCGCACGCGTGGTGATACCCGATCAACAGGATGACAAGGGTGAGCTTCGCGTGCAGCCAGCCGTTGCCCGGGCCTTTGCCGATACCGTAGCCGAGCCATAACCATAGGCCGAATCCCAATGCGGGTATCGCCAGGATCGACATGAAACGGTACAGCTTGCGCGCCATCAGCAACAGGCGCGCGGTCGCCGCAGCGTCGGTTTCCATCGCCAGATTGACCAGGATGCGCGGCAGGTAAAACAGGCCCGCGAACCATGAAACGATGAATACGATGTGCAGAGATTTGATCCAGAGCATAGTTGCCTTGTTGGGTGTACTGAAATTGTTGCCGGTTGCTTATTCGCGCACTTCGCCGTGACCAAACACGACATACTTGAGCGAGGTCAATCCTTCCAGACCGACCGGTCCGCGCGCGTGCAGCTTGTCGTTCGAAATGCCGATCTCGGCGCCCAGACCGTATTCGAAACCATCCGCAAAACGCGTCGATGCATTGATCATCACGGACGCCGAATCGACTTCACGCAAAAAGCGCATTGCGCGCGTGTAATCTTCGGTGACGATCGCATCGGTATGCTGCGATGAGTAGGTATTGATATGGTCGATCGCCTCATCCATGCCGGCGACGATTTTCACGGACAGGATTGCGGCCAGGTATTCGGTGTGCCAGTCTTCTTCGGCAGCTGACGCCAGATGCGGATAGCCTGCGAGGAGTTTGCGCGCCTCGTCGTCGCCGCGCAATTCGACTTCTTTGGTCGCGTACAGCTTCGCCAGTTCCGGCAATACCTGCGGTGCGATACCGCGCGCCACCAGCAGGGTTTCCATCGTGTTGCAGGTGCCGTAGCGATGGCATTTCGCATTGAATGCAATCTTCAGCGCTTTCTCGATATCGGCCTTGTCGTCGATATACACATGGCAGATGCCGTCGAGGTGCTTGATCATCGGTACTTTCGATTCCTTCATCAGGCGCTCGATCAAGCCTTTGCCGCCGCGCGGCACGATCACGTCCACGTATTGCGGCATCGTGATCAATGCGCCGACCGCGGCGCGGTCCGTGGTTTCGACGATTTGCACCGCGTCCGCCGGCAATCCGGCGCCGGCCAGACCTTCCTTGACCAGCTTCGCCAGCGCCTGATTGCAATGGATCGCTTCCGAACCGCCACGCAGGATGGTGGCGTTGCCGCTCTTGATGCACAGGCCCGCCGCGTCCACCGTGACGTTCGGACGCGCCTCGTAGATGATGCCGATCACGCCGAGCGGCACCCGCATCTGGCCGACCTGGATGCCGGTCGGGCGGTATTTCATGTTCGAAATTTCACCGATCGGATCGGGCAGGGCGACGATTTGCTCCAGGCCTTCGGCCATGGTCGCAATCGCCTTGTCCGACAGCGTCAGGCGATCGAGCATCGCGGGCGCGAGTCCGCCGGCGCGGGCAGCATCGAGATCCTGCTGATTGGCGGCGCGCAGCGTATCTGCGTCGCGCCGGATCGCGGCGGCGATCAGCGACAGCGCCTGGTTCTTGGCGGCGGTATCGGCCTTGGCCATCGCGCGCGATGCTTGGCGGGCGCGTTGGCCGACCTCGGTCATGTAGTGTGTGATATCCATTTTTTTTTGGAATCTATTTAAAAAATTAAAATCGATACTGCAGTGGGTGAGGTAGGTTGGGTAGAGCGCAGCGAAACCCAACAAACGAATGGTATTTCTATCTCTATCGATGAGCTTGGGTTTCGCTGCGCTCTACCCAACCTGCGTTCACGCGCCGCGTGCGACCTTTAAACCAAGCTGCAACATCGCATCCCACGCGTCGCCTGCAAATGCCTTGGCGCGCAAACCCTTCACCATCTTATCGATTTGCGCGGCTTCCTGCAGCGCGGTTTCCAATGTCGATAATGTAAGCCTGCGCAGCGCCGGCTCCATCAAGCGCTCGCGCGGACCCCAGATGCGGTATTCCTTCAACAGCATCGGCAGCGCGCGGCCTTGCGCCACGCCCGCCTTCAATTTCAACAAGGTGCGGACTTCTTCGGCCACCGCCCACAGCACCAGCGGCAACGCTTCGCCTTCACCCTTCAAGCCTTCCAGCATGCGCACCAGGCGCGCTGCATTGCCGGCCAGCATCGCTTCGTTGAGCTTGAATACATCGTAGCGGGCAACATTCAGCACCGCATCGTGCACTTGCTCAAAGTTCAATTTGCCTTCTGGATAAAGCAGCGCCAGCTTCTGGATTTCCTGATGTGCGGCAAGTAGATTACCCTCGACGCGGTCGGCAATGAAATCAACGCACTGCTTGTCCGCGCTCTGGCGCTGCGCCGCGAGCCGTGTGCCTATCCATGCCGGCAATTGCGCGCGCTCGACCACCGGGATATCGATGAACACGCTGGCTTGCTGCAAGGCGCCTACCCATGCCGCTTTTTGCGTCGCCCAATCGAGCTTCGGCAAGGTAATCAAGGTCACATTGTCAGGACTTAAAGCCGCCGCATAACTCTGCAATGCCTGCCCGCCATCCTTGCCGGGCTTGCCGGTCGGGATGCGCAGTTCAATCAATTTTTTATCGCCGAACAGCGATTGCGACTGGTTTGCGGCCAGCAACTCGCCCCATTTGAAACTGCGCTCCACCGTCAATACATCGCGCTCGGAAAAACCTTGCGCGCGCGCCGTCTTGCGGATTTTGTCGGCCGCTTCCAGCGCCAGCAGATGCTCATCGCTGGTGATCACATACAGCGGCGCCAGCGATTTCGTCAAATGGCTATCGAGCGCATCAATCCGCAGCTGCATCTCACATCCTTATCAAGCAGGCTTCAGGGCGGCCAGGCGTCGCAAAATCTGTTGAACCAGATCGGACTGCATATCGCGATACAGCAGTTCTTCCTCTTTTTCTTTTGCGATGACTTGCGTTTCATTGAAGCTGATGTTGCGTTTGAGCGTGATTTCGGTAGGCGCCAGCAATTCGTTGTCCTTGTTGTCCTTCACCCGAAAACGCACCTTGTACAGCAGCGCATATTCGCGCACGCGGCCCTGCGTGTTCAACGACAGGATGACTTTTTCGCGCGTTTCGGACAGCAGTTCGATAATCGCTTGCGCCGTTTGCGGCTCGGTCGCCACCGCGGTCTCGCCGCTGGCGCGGATATAGCGCTTCAATTCGTTGCCGAGCGAAGACGTATCGGGAATGGCCACATAGATCGTGCGAAACGGCAGGTTGGCCTGACCGTTCGAGCCGCGCAACTGAAAGCCGCATGCAGAGAGCATCACTGCCGTTGCGACTATCAGTGCATACGCGGGGCGGCGTTTCATTTGCATTTTCATCCCGGACGGTTATGCAACGATGTTGATCAACTTGCCGGGCACGACGATGATTTTCTTCGGTGTGCCTTCGATATATTTCTGCACGTTCTCGTTGGCCAATGCCGCCGCTTCGATGGTCGCCTTGTCCGCCTCTTTCGCGACCTTGATGCTGCCGCGCAGTTTGCCGTTGACCTGGATCATCAATTCGATTTCCGCCTGCTCCAGCGCCGCCGGATCGACTTGCGGCCACGGTGCGTCGAGGATGTCGCCAAGTGTCTTCGCGAAACCGAGTTCCTGCCACAGCATATGGGTGACGTGCGGCGCCACCGGATTGAGGATGCGCAGGAAGATCGACAACGCTTCGCCGACCACCGCATTCGAGGCGGCCGAGTCGTCGAGCCTGGCGCCTTCGAGCGTGTTGAGCATCTTCATGCAGGCGGACACCACGGTGTTGTACTGGATGCGCTTGTAGTCGTGTTCTGCCTGTTGCAGGATCTTGTGTACTTCGCGGCGCAAGGTCTTGTGTGCTTCCGTCAGCGCTGCTGCATCGAGCGCGTCGGCCGATGCCACACGCGCCGACTGTGCATGCCCGTAGGCCCACACGCGGCGCAGGAAGCGGTTCGCGCCTTCGACGCCGGCATCGTTCCATTCGAGCGTCTGCTCCGGCGGCGAGGCGAACATGACGAACATACGCGCGGTATCGGCGCCGTACTGGTCGATCAACTCCTGCGGATCGACGCCGTTGTTCTTCGACTTCGACATCGTCGTCATTTCGTATTCGAGCGGCGTGCCGTCGGCTTTCAGTTTGCCGCCGACGATCTGGCCGTTCTCGTTGGTGACGACGTCGACCTCGTGTTCCCAGTAGTAGTTCTTGCCGGCATCGGCCGGCTTGTGGAAGAACGCGCCTTTGAGCACCATGCCTTGCGTGAGCAGGTTGACGAATGGCTCGTCGATCTTGACCAGACCGAGGTCGCGCATGACCTTGGTCCAGAAGCGCGCATACAGCAGGTGCAGGATCGCGTGTTCGATGCCGCCGATGTATTGATCCATCGGCATCCAGTAATCGGCGCCGCCGGCCACCATCTGCTCATTGTTCTTCGGATCGCAGTAGCGCATGAAATACCACGACGAATCGACAAAGGTATCCATCGTGTCGGTTTCACGCTTGGCCGGCTTGCCGCAGCATGGGCAGGCGACGTTGAGGAAATCCGCGCGCTTGTTGAGCGGATTGCCGCTGCCGTCCGGCACGCAATCCTGCGGCAGCACGACCGGCAAATCCTTTTCCGGTACCGGCACCACGCCGCAATCGTCGCAATGGATGATCGGGATCGGCGTACCCCAGTAGCGTTGGCGGCTCACGCCCCAGTCGCGCAGGCGCCAGGTGGTTTTCTTTTCGCCGATGCCCTTGGCGATCAGGTCGGCAGCGATCTTGTCGACTGCAGCTTTGTAGCCGAGGCCGTCATAGACGCCGGAATTGACCGTCACACCGCGCTGCTTGTCGCCGTAAGATTCCCGCCATGCATCGGTCGACCAGGTTTCGCCTTCGACGGCAATGACTTGTTTGATCGGCAGGCTGTACTTCTTCGCAAATGCAAAGTCACGCTCGTCATGCGCCGGCACGCCCATCACGGCGCCGTCGCCATAGCTGATCAACACGTAATTGCCGACCCAGACTTCGACTTTTTCGCCGGTCAGCGGATGCGTGACGAACAAGCCCGTCGGCATGCCTTCCTTCTCGCGCAGAGCGAGTTCGGCTTCGGTGGTGCCGCCTTTCTTGCATTCCTCAATGAAGGCGGCAAGCTTCGGGTTCGATGCAGCGGCATGCGTTGCGAGCGGATGTTCCGGCGCGACCGCGCAGAAGGTCACGCCCATGATCGTGTCGGCGCGCGTCGTGAACACGAACATCTTGCCGTCCTGGATCAACTGTTCCGATGCGTTGCGGATATCGTGCTGGAATGCGAAACGCACGCCTTCGCTCTTGCCGATCCAGTTTTCCTGCATCAGGCGCACGCGTTCCGGCCAGCCCGGCAGCTTGTTGACGACGCAGTCGAGCAATTCCTCGGCGTAGTCGGTGATCTTCAGGTAGTAGCCGGGGATTTCACGTTTCTCGACGAGTGCGCCCGTGCGCCAGCCGCGGCCGTCGATCACTTGCTCATTGGCGAGCACGGTCTGGTCGACCGGGTCCCAGTTCACGACTTGCGTCTTGCGGTAGGCGATGCCTTTTTCGAGCATCTTCAGGAACAGCCACTGGTTCCATTTGTAATAAGCCGGATCGCAGGTGGCGACTTCGCGCGACCAGTCGATCGCCAGGCCCATCGCCTGCATCTGCTTCTTCATGTAAGCGATGTTGTCGTAAGTCCATTGCGCCGGCGGCACCTTGTTCTTCAACGCCGCATTCTCGGCCGGCAGACCGAACGCATCCCAGCCCATCGGCATCAGGACATTGTAGCCATTCATGCGCAAGAAGCGCGTGAGCATGTCGTTGATCGTGTAATTGCGCACATGGCCCATGTGCAGCTTGCCGGACGGGTAGGGCAGCATCGAGCAGGCGTAGAATTTTTTCTTGTCGCGGCCGTGCTGGTCTTTTGCGTGCTCGACGGTTTTGTACGCGTCGATGGCACGCCAATGGTCTTGTGCCGATTTTTCGACGTCGGCGGGGCTGTATTTTTCTTGCATGACGGATGGTGCCGATAGTGAATATGAACCGGACATTATACTGGTTCAACACCCCTCATAGCACCGCGGCCAGCGCCGATTTTTGGCGGAAAATCAGCGCAAAATCAACACCAAAGCCGGTTTTTCGCCGTAATCTTCGTAGCGCTCGTTGATTCCGCCAATGCAGAATGTCATTTCTTCCAGAATGTCGGGTGCCTGTTTGCGCAGCAAATCGGCATCTTGCACTTCGATTCGCAGGACTTCATCCGGTTTCAGCCGGAATGCCGACATCGTGTCGTCGTCGCGCAGGTAGCTCAGGCAATCGACCCACGCATCCATGGTGCGGCCGTAAAAATCGGGGAAGCCGAACGCCTTCTGGCACTCGGTGTGAAACGAATGCCAATCGGTGATGGTTGCGCCATGGATAAGAACGATAGGCATTATTTTTTCGCCGCCGCTTCTTTTGCGTCAGTAACGAACCCCATTTTGGTCATCCCATTGGTCTGCGCTGCGGCCATTACCTGCGCGATGATTTCATAGCGCGTCGATTTGTCGGCGCGCAGTTGCAATTCGGGCTGCGGATTCTGTTTTGCGGCGGTAGCCAGTTTGATGTCCAGATCGCTTTGCGCGATCAAGTCGTTGTTCCAGTAGAGCGCGCCATCGCCTTTGATCGACAGCGAAATCGTCTCGGGCTTTTGCGGCGCCGGCGCCGATTGCGCACTCGGCAAATCGAGCTTGATCGCGTGCGTGAACAGTGGCGCGGTAATGATGAAAATCACCAGCAATACCAGCATCACGTCGACCATCGGCGTGACATTGATTTCCGACATCGGTGCTTGCCTGTTGTTGTCGTTGAATCCGCCGAAGGCCATTTTTTACCTCACTTTCCGACGCGAGCGCCGGTTGTCAGATACGCATGCAGGTCATGTGCAAACGCATCCAACTCCGCCAGCGTGATGCGATTGACGCGCGTAAATGCGTTGTAGGCCAGTACCGCCGGGATCGCGACGGTCAGGCCCAGCGCCGTCATGATCAACGCTTCGCCGACCGGTCCGGCGACTTTGTCGATTTGCACCGTTCCCGTTGCGGAGACCGCCATCAGCGCATGGTAAATGCCCCAGACCGTGCCCAGCAACCCGACGAACGGCGCGGTTGAACCGACTGAGGCCAGTAGGGTAAGCCCGCTTTCCAGACGCGACGACACGCGGTTGATTTCCTGGCGCAAGGTGCGCGTGATCAGTTCGCTCGGATCGCTTGCGGCATTGAGCGAGCCGGCTTGCGACTTGAGATTGGCCGCTTCCGCGCCTTGCGATGCGAGCGGCGCGTAAACATTTTCGCTGTCGACGTTTTTCAGCATCGCGATGGCGTCGGTCAAGGTCGGCGCCTTCCAGAAGCCTTCGACGGCGCTCGCGCTTTTGCGCGTACGCCACGAACTCCACGTTTTGGCCAGGATGTAATACCAGCTGAGGAGGGACATCAATAACAGCGCGTAAGCGACGACATGCGAGATTGCATCGCCTTGCGACCAATAATGAGCGAGTCCCGAAGTTTGGTTCATGGTGATCCGGTGCGTAAAAATGAATCTTGGTCGGGTTAACGCAGCCCGAGTACGTCCTGCATGTCGTACAAGCCGTTTGCCTTGTCGGCCAAAAAGCGCGCGGCACGCAGGCTGCCATGCGCATACGTCACGCGGCTGGCGGATTTATGGGTGATCTCGATGCGTTCGCCGATGCCGGCGAATAGCACCGTATGGTCGCCCACGATATCGCCGCCGCGGATGGTGGCAAAGCCGATCGTCGATGGATCGCGCTCGCCGGTGACGCCTTCGCGTCCATAGACGGCGACGTCTTTCAGGTCGCGGCCGAGTGCGCCGGCAATGACTTCACCCATTTTGAGCGCGGTGCCGGATGGCGCATCGACCTTGTGGCGGTGGTGCGCTTCGATGATTTCGATGTCGTAGCCTTCAGAGAAACTCTTGGCCGCCATCTCCAGCAGTTTCATCGTGACATTGACGCCCACGCTCATGTTGGGCGCAAACAGGATGGCCACGCGCTGTGCGGCAGCGGCAATCGCCGCCTTGCCGGCCTCGTCGAAACCGGTGGTGCCGATAATCATCTTGATGCCGTGTGCCGCGCAATATTCGAGATGCTTCAGCGTGCCTTCCGGTCGCGTGAAATCGATCAGGAATTCAGCATTGGCCAAACCTTTCGCCAGATCGGATTCGATCACTACGCCGGCAGGCTTGCCGAGAAAAATCGCGGCATCGGTGCCGATGCCCGGGGCGCCGGCAACATCCAGCGCGCCCGCCAAGGTGGTGTCCGGCGCATTCTCGATCGCTTCGATCAACATGCGACCCATGCGCCCAGAGGCACCTGCTACTGCAATTTTAATTTTCAATGGATTCATTTGGTACGGCCTTTTGCGGCAGGAAATTGTTTATTTCGATACCGGTGCTGCTTCCGGTGCAGGCGCCGTCTGCCCTGCAATCAGCGACAGGTAATCTTTTTCAGTCGGCAGATCGCCGCCTTCCAAGCGGACCAGGCGGTTGTCCTTGAAAAATACGGCGACGTGGCTGGTGATGATGTCGCCATTGCTTTTTTCAAGGCGGAAAGGATAATCCCAGCGATCTTTGTGGAAAATGTCGGTCAAAAGAGGGGTGCCCATGACGAAACGCACTTGCTCTTGCGTCATGCCGTCTTTTTTCAGGCTTTCCTTCAGTTGCGCCACCATTTCACGCGACACGAAGTTTCCTTGCTGGATATCGATGCGGTGGGGCGCAAAAATGCCGAGAAAACGCCGCTCCTTGCTGGTTTGCACGCCGCTATTGGCGATTGGTGTCGACGCCGGCTTGGCTTGGGTCGTACCAGCCTTGGCGGCAGCCGGTTCTTCCATCAATGGATTTTTCGAGGCGCATCCCGCCAGGCAGCTAGCGATGGCGAGACAAGCGCTGGCGATAACAGCAGGCGCGCGGTCAGAACAGGAAGGCAGCATACGCATAGGGAGTGTCAATTGATTGAGCAAGTGTGCTAAAACATTATATGATAAAGCAGATATCCTTCATCCGACCAACAACATGCCTAACAACCCTTCAGAACTGAAAGCCAGCGGCCTGAAAGCGACGCTGCCGCGGCTCAAAATCCTCGAAATTTTCCAGAATAGTGCGGTACGCCACTTGAGTGCCGAAGATGTGTACAAGGTGCTGCTGGCCGAAAACATGGACGTCGGGCTGGCCACCGTATATCGTGTGCTGACGCAATTCGAGCAGGCCGGCCTGTTGCATCGCAATCACTTTGAGACGGGCAAGGCAGTTTTCGAACTTAACGAAGGCTCGCACCACGATCATCTGGTATGTCTGGATTGCGGTCGGGTGGAAGAATTTTACGACGAGGAAATTGAAAAGCGGCAGCAAAAGATTGCGATGGAACGCGGATTCGATATTGCTGAACATGCATTGGCGCTGTACGGCCATTGTACGAAAGCAGATTGCCCGCATCGGGGGCGATAAGCGTTTCTGTAATGCTGGGGGATAGAGCCTGCCGCAATATTCAAGAATGGCTCAACGCATTCGACAGCAGCTTGGCCGTGATATCGACAATCGGGATCACCCGCTCGTACGCCATGCGCGTGGGGCCGATCACTCCCAGCGTGCCGACGATCTTGCCGTTGACCTCATAGGGTGCGGTGACCACGCTCATCTCATCCATCGGCATCAGTTGCGATTCGCCGCCGATGAAGATCTGGACGCCGGTTGCCTTGTTCGATATGTCGAGCAATTGCATCAAACTGGTCTTTTGCTCGAACATCTCAAACAGCTTGCGCAACGACGTCATGTTCGACGACAGGTCGGTCACGCTCAGCAAATTGCGCTCGCCTGAAATCACCACTTCATCGCTGTTGTCGTTCATTGCATCGCTGCCGGCCTCGACGGCCGCTTGCAGCAGGCCGGTCATGTCATCGCGCAGTTGCCGCAGTTCGCCTTGCAGGCGCGTGCGCACGTCGTCGAAACTGAGCCCGCCGAAGTGCTGATTGATATAGTTGGCTGCCTGGATCAATTGTGCAGGCGTGTAATCGATATCGGTCAACAGCAGGCGGTTTTGCACATCGCCGCCGGGCGATACGATGACCAGCAGAATGCGTTTTTCGGATAAACGCAGGAATTCGATTTGCTGGAATACCGATTCATGCCGGGGCGTCACCACCACGCCGGCAAATTGCGACAGCGACGACAGCACTTGCGCCGCATTGGCGATGATTTTCTGCGGCGAATTGGTTTGCAGCCGCGATTGCAATCTTGATTCAAGCGCCGCTTCATCGATCGCTTGCACTGTCAACAAGGTATCGACGAATACCCGATAGCCGCGCGGAGTCGGGATGCGTCCCGCAGAGGTATGCGGACTGGCGACGAAACCCATCTCCTCCAGGTCGGACATGATATTGCGGATGGTCGCCGGGGACAGGTCCAGGCCGGAAATTTTCGACAACGCGCGCGAACCGACCGGCTGGCCGTCAGCGATATAGCGTTCGACCAGGGCTTTCAGCAGAGTTTGTGCGCGGTTATCAAGTTGCATGGCGTTATTTTATGCGAGCGTCGGGACAGATGATAGCGAATGTTCGCAATCAGAAATATTTCCCGGCATGGTTGTTAAATCGTCTTCATTATGCGCTCCCCCAGCCAATGGTCCAATTCATAGAGCGTTGTGCATACGGCATCCGGTTGAATATGGCCGGGCAGCGTGCGGATCGGCTCCAGTCCGGACCGGTTCATCCATACGCCGCGCAAGCCGGCCTTTTGCGCGCCTTCCACGTCAAGTACCGGATCGTCGCCGACATAGACCGCCTCGGCCGGCGCAACCTCCATCGCATCGCAGGCCGCGTGAAAAATCGCTGCATCCGGCTTGGCGCAACCTGAGGTATGGGCGGCAATCGAGATATGGAAGTGGTGCGCCAAGCCGATTTCTTCCAGGTCGGCAAACCCGTTCGAGATCGAACCCACCTTGACCAGTCCGTTCAGGCGCGTCAGCGTCGGCAACACGTCCTCGAACGGCGTGACTGCATTGCGCGCCTTGGAAAATACCGCCATTGCCAATTCAACCTTGGCGGCATCGTCGCCAACGGCATGGAATGCCGCGGTCAGCGTCGCATGCCGCAATGCCCACAGATTGGCCTGGTAGCGATTGTCGGCGGCCAGCAAGGCGCTGCGCATGTCGCGTAAGCGGTCGCTGGTAAATTGTTGCGTCACGCTCGGCGCATGGATGGTGAGCCAGTCGTGCAACACCATCTCGGCGCGCTTGATAACCGGCACGATTGGCCACAGTGTGTCGTCCAGGTCGAACAGGACGGCTTTAATGGGTGACATATGCATTATTGGAGTCCAAAACATGTCCTGTAAATTGGTTCAAATGCAGCATCCTTCAAGAGATGGGTAAATTATGGTCTAATCTGCTGCATGTTGCTTAATACGCCCTCCGTCGAGTCGACTCTTTTCAAAACGGTTGCCATTGTCGGCAAATATCCGGCTGCCGGTATTACACAATCCCTGACCGAAATTGCCGGTTTCTTGCGCGACACCGGCCATGCCGTCGTATTCGAGGCGCAGACGGCACAACATGTCGATTTGAAGGGCATAAACGCAATGACGCTCGCTGAAATCGGGCAACACGCGGATGCGGCCATTGTGGTTGGCGGTGATGGCACGATGTTGGGCATTGCACGCCAGCTCGCGCCGTATAACGTGCCCTTGATCGGGATCAATCAGGGGCGACTCGGGTTCATGACCGATATTCCGCTCGAGCGCATGATGCCGCTGCTGGCGGATATGCTCAGCGGCAAAGTGGAGTCGGAACAACGCAGTTTGCTAGAAGGTTCGGTGCTGCGCGATGGCCAGGTGATGTTCCATGCACTCGCTTTCAACGATGTCGTGGTGTCGCGCGGCGCCGGCGCCGGCATGGTTGAGCTGCGGGTCGATGTCGATGGGCATTTCATGTACAACCAGCGTTCGGACGGCTTGATTGTCGCCACGCCGACCGGGTCAACTGCCTATGCATTGTCGGCCGGCGGACCGTTGCTGCATCCGAGCCTGGGTGGCATGGTGCTGGTGCCGATTGCGCCGCATGCGTTGTCGAATCGCCCGATCGTCGTGCCGGATTCGAGCGAGATCGTCATCGAAGTCATCAGCGGCCGCGACAGCAGCGTGAATTTCGACATGCAGTCGCTGGCCAGTCTGTTGCATCATGACCGCATCGTCATCAAGCGTTCCGCGCATACCATCACCTTTCTGCATCCGAAGGGATGGAGTTACTACGATACGTTGCGCGAGAAGCTGCACTGGAATGAATATCCATCGGTAGAGGGTCAGTTAAAATAAAGCTGGGTCAGAGTTTTTTTTTTGCGGCTTTTTGCGAAAATTACGCTGACCTCCTCTGATAAAAAGAATCCTGTCCATGCCGATCCAACCCCGCATGGATGAATTTCAAACAAACATTGCCCGGCATCGATCAATACGCCAAGGCAAAGCTGAGACACACAACCCACATGCTGCGCACACTTTCCATTCGCGATTTCGTCATCGTCGATGCCATCGAACTTGAGTTCGCTCCCGGTTTCACGGTATTTACCGGGGAAACCGGCGCCGGCAAATCGATCCTGATCGATGCACTGGCGCTTGCGCTGGGCGGACGCGGCGATGCCAGCGTCGTGCGCGAAGGCGCCGCCAAAACCGATATCACTGCTGAATTTTCCACCAGCAATGACGCGGACGCCTGGCTGGCAAGCAATGAATTCAATAATGAAGAAGGCGGCGTGCTGGTGCGCCGCGTGATCGACAATGCGGGCCGTTCCAAAGCGTTTATCAACGGCATCGCAGCGACGGCAACGCAATTGCGCGACCTAGGGGAAATGCTGGTCGATATCCACGGTCAACATGCGCATCAGTCTTTGCTGAAGGCCGATGCGCAGCGCGTATTGCTCGATAGCCAGGCCGGCTTGCTGGATGATGCGAAAGCAGTTGTTGCTGCGTACAAGGCATGGCGCGCGCTGGCCCGGCAGCGCGAAGAATTCGAAACCAATGCGAAAAATGTTTTACTGGAGCGCGAACGGCTGGAATGGCAAGTCAATGAACTGGAAAAACTCGCGGCGAAACCGGGCGAATGGGCCGAGATCAGCAATGAACACAGCCGTCTGTCGCATGCCGCCAGCCTGATCGAAGGCGCCCAGGAAGCGCTCACCGTGATTTCCGAATCGGACACCAACCCGATGCTGTCGCAACTGTCGTCGCTGACCCTGAAGCTCGGCAAGCTGGCCGACATCGACGATGCATTGAAGCCGGTGATGGAAGCGCTGGAGCCGGCGCGCATTCAGTTGCAGGAAGCGGTGTATTCGCTCAACGATTATCTGAGCCGGGTGGAGCTCGATCCGGCTCGCCTGCACGAAGTGGAAGCACGGCTGGAAGCGATCCACTCGACCGCGCGCAAATTTCGCGTCGCGCCCGACGACCTGCCGCAGGAATTTGAAACGCTCTCGGCGCAATTGCAGCAACTGGCCGACGCCAGCGATCTCGATGCGCTGCGCATACAGGAAGAGAAACTGAAAACGACGTACATGACGGCCGCGCACAAGCTGTCCAAGGCGCGCGCCAAGGCAGCCAAGGCATTGAGCGATGCAGTGACCGCAGCCATGCAGGATCTCAGCATGACAGGCGGGCGCTTCGACATCGCGCTGCATCCGTGCGAGCCGGCCGCGTATGGACTCGATCAAGTGGAATTCATGGTCGCCGCGCATGCCGGCACGGCGCCGCGTGCGCTGGCGAAAGTCGCGTCCGGCGGCGAACTGGCGCGCATATCGCTGGCGATTTCCGTCATTACTTCAAGCGCCACCGCAACGCCGACCTTGATTTTCGATGAGGTCGATAGCGGCATTGGCGGCGGTGTCGCCGAAGTCGTCGGCCGTCTGTTGAAGCGCTTGGGGCAGGATCGTCAGGTGCTGTGCGTGACGCACTTGCCGCAAGTCGCGAGCCAGGCCAACCAGCATTTCCAGGTCAGCAAAGAGAGTGCCGCAGGCAGGACAGTGTCGCGCATCGCCCCGCTCGATGCCAAGACCCGCGTCGAAGAAATTGCCCGCATGCTGGGCGGCATCGAGATCACTGCCACCACCCGCAAGCATGCGCGTGAATTGCTGGCGCTGTGACTTTGAGTTCAAGTAGATAATCCATCGAGCCGGATCACCTCATGCCTTTTCGCAAAGAACCTTCCTACACCCACGGCAAGATCGTCAAAACGGCGGTAGTGCTGGTCAACCTCGGCACGCCCGATGCGCCTACCGCGTCTGCAGTGCGGCCTTACTTGAAGCAATTCCTGTCCGACCCGCGCGTAGTCGAAATTCCGAAAGCACTCTGGTGGCTGATCTTGCACAGCGTGATTCTGCCATTCCGGTCCGGCAAATCCGCAGAAAAATACGCGTCGATCTGGACCAAGGACGGCTCGCCCCTGAAAGTCCACACTGAAAGGCAGACAGCCTTGCTGCGCGGCTATCTCGGTGAACGTGGGCACGACGTGCAGGTGGCCTATGCCATGCGTTATGGCAATCCATCGCTGCCGCAGGTGCTGCAAAAATTGAAGGCCGATGGTTGCGATCGCATTCTGATTTTACCCGCCTATCCGCAGTATTCCGGTACCACCACGGCGTCGATCTTCGACGCAGTATGTAATCACTATGCGAGCGAGCGCAATGTGCCGGAACTGCGTTTCATCAAGCATTATCACGACCACGACGGCTATGTGCAGGCGCTGAAGAAATCGGTGTTGGCGCACTGGGATAGGCACGGCAGGCCGGACAAGTTGATCATGAGTTTTCATGGCGTGCCGAAACGGACCTTGTTGCTGGGCGATCCTTATTTCTGCGAATGCCAGAAGACCGCGCGTTTGCTGGCGGCGCAATTGGGATTGAAGGAAGACCAATACCAGGTGACTTTCCAGTCGCGTTTCGGCAAGGCGGAATGGCTGCAACCCTATACCGCACCGACGCTGGAAAAACTGGCGAAAGAGGGCGTCAAGCGGGTCGATGTAATGTGCCCCGGTTTTATCAGCGATTGTCTGGAGACGCTGGAAGAAATTGCAATGGAAGCCAGGCGCGACTTCCTGACTGCCGGCGGCCGGGAATTCCACTACATCCCTTGTTTGAACGAAACGCCGGCCTGGATGGGGGCTTTTGCGGAGATCGCCGAGCAACACATGATCGGTTGGCCGACAATCATGACGTCGGCAATGCGCGAAGAACAAAAAACGGCGGCGGAAGTGGCGCAGATACAGGCAAAGCGCCTGGGCGCGGAACGATAAGTAGTGTGTCCATGCCCGGCCGGGTCTTTAACGATTTTCTGTGATTTTTGCTGCTAGAATAGCGCGCCTGATCAGTGCAGCGCGACCAAGTCCACGTAGCAAATCCAGGTTGCGGCCAGCAAGATGTAGGCGACAACCGAGGCAGAAATAAGCGGCAGTTTCACGATGTGCTCCCGGCAGGAAGCCGGGTCCTTGTGTAGCTCTTCATATACATTCATCGTAGTGTGCCGTCCGTGTTTTGCCATCCAATCAATGGGTGAATTTTGTAACAAGATAGTTCCATGGCCGTCGCATTGGGGTGGTGTTGAGCCGGTTTTGAACGATGGCATCGAATATCCCTTGAAAAATTGTGGGATAGCCCCATTTGATTTTTCATATTGAATTTTGTTGAAGCTAAGTTATTGATTGCGGGAGATTTTTTGATGCAGGACCAGGAAAATATGCAAGATCAAGAAAAGCAAACCGAACAAGTGATAGCGGGCGAACAAGCTGCGGCGACCGAAAGTACCCCGGTTTCCGCCATTCCCGTTCCCACTTTGGAAGAAAAATTGGCTGCTGCCGAGGCGCGCGCGCAGGAAATGCAGGATTCTTTCCTAAGAGCAAAAGCCGAGGCTGAAAATATTCGCCGCCGGGCGCAGGAAGATATCTCTCGCGCGCATAAATTCGCGATAGAAAGTTTTGCGGAAGCGCTGGTGCCGGTAAAAGACAGCCTGGAAATGGCGCTCAAGCTGGACACGCCATCGGTCGATTCGATCAAGGAAGGCGTCGAGATGACCTTGAAGCAGTTGTCATCCGCATTTGACCGCAACAAGCTGCTGGAAATTAATCCGCAGCCGGGCGAGAAGCTCGACCCAATGCGGCACCAGGCAATTTCGATGGTGCCGGCGGAACAGGCAGCCAACACGATCGTCAGCGTCTTGCAAAAAGGCTACATGATTGCCGACCGTTTGTTGCGTCCCGCATTGGTAACCGTTGCGCAATAAAGAGAAGAGGCGGTAAAAATTCGCTGGAAACATGCTTGAAAGCGATATTTTCCTCCACATATTTGAGTTATTCAGATTTCAGTTATTCGTTATTAAAGGGGCATAATTATGGGCAAGATCATCGGCATCGACTTGGGCACGACCAATTCCTGCGTCGCCATCATGGAAGGCGGCCAGCCTAAGGTCATTGAGAACTCCGAAGGCGCACGCACGACGCCTTCCATCATCGCGTACCAAGAGGATGGCGAGATCCTGGTCGGCGCGCCGGCGAAACGTCAGGCCGTCACCAATCCCAAAAATACCCTGTATGCGGTCAAACGCCTGATCGGGCGCAAGTTCGACGAAAAAGAAGTCCAGAAAGACATCGCGCTGATGCCGTATCAGATCTCCAAAGCCGACAACGGCGATGCATGGATCTCGGTGCGCGACAAGCGCTTGGCGCCGCCGCAAATTTCCGCCGAAGTGCTGCGCAAGATGAAGAAAACCGCCGA
>CAMLDH010000022.1 GCA_946478765.1 uncultured Oxalobacteraceae bacterium
GACGGGTTTCTGTGAACGCTTCCAGCTCAGCGCGCCCGCGCGCCAGCGCATCTTTCAGATGCTCGGCTTTCTTCGCGATCGCGACGGCGTTTTGCACCAGGTCATTGAATAGGCTGTCATTGGAGTCAATGCGCTCGACAATCCGCCGTTTCGGTGGAAGATCCGCGAGCACGTCTTCCTTTCGCCGGCGGATCATCAACCCTTCGCGGCGAAGATGCGTACCGAGCACGTCCGGTTCCTTGACTGAATCGGTGCCATAGCCGTTGCACCATTCTCTGGTGAACGAATCCCAGTCACCGAGACAGTGGTATTCGATGATGTTCAGGACATTCCAGATCTCGCCACCGCGGTTGTAAATTGGGGTGCCGGAAAGTCCCATTACGTCGTCTGAGATCGATGCAAGTTCGCTTGCTGCTGAATATTTCTCAGTGCCGGCGTGCCGAAGCTCCTGGATCTCATCAAAAACAATTCGTTTGATACCAAGCTCGCGCAGCGCTGCGCGCCACGCTCGCAGCAGAAGATAGTGGATCACGTAGATGTGAGCCGGCGGCAGTTGCATAACCTTCGTGCCACGAATCACGTGGACGCCGATCTTGCTGGCGTCAGCAAATAGGGGACCGGCTTCGCCAGTAGAGGTATCGAGGAAAGTAGGTATCTTGTCTTCCCAATGCCGTACCAGGTGCGGCGGGACAACGACGAGCGCTGGCCAAGCCTGGTCGGTCGCAAGAAATGCTAATGCCTGGACTGTTTTGCCGAGCCCCATCTCGTCGGCGATTAACGTCCGGCGGTTTGCAAGCGTCCACGCAAGCCCTTCTTGCTGAAATGGCTTGAGGGTTCCTTTGAAAACGATGTCAGGGATTGCCGTAGCTGGCCGAGTGTTGATTTCCTGCCGGCGGACGACGTATTCGCAGGTTTCTGAATAGGCGGCGTCGAAGTCTTCCTTGTTCTCGATCGATAGTGGCCACCGATGCAGGAACCAGACGAGATCCGCGAAGGTCCGGCGGTTGGCCGGAAATTTGGCGACGCCGGCACCACGCCCATCGGATCCTGGGAAAAGGCGCTTCGCCATTACGGCAACCTGAGGATCCGCCTTAATGATCCAATATGAACCCTTGTCGTTGCTCTCGCGAGAAAGCGAGCCATAGGTCTGGGTCGCAATGACCGGCCTTGCAAGGTATTGCGGTAGCGTGAGCGTCATAGTGCGATTCCCCAAAGCGCGTTCAGACTCACTACCGCGATTTTCTTGTCGTTGATCAGCGCCGGCAAAGGAATGCTCCGTTCCAAGACGGTGATGATTGCTCGCACGGTCGGCTGAGCTGCGTATCGACTCAGCTGGTCAAACAATGCTGCGCGTGCCGGCCGCTGTTTTTTGATCTCGATGACAATGCCGTCAACCCAGATGTCCGCCCGGCACCGTGGGCCGAACGAATGTTCTCGGCGATGCGGAATGGCGTGAGCGACCAACGCTGCGCAAACGGCGTCGTGGATCTCTAACTCTTGCAACCCTGTGCGCGCGACTCGCACGGTCCTGATTGCCTCGACGACACGGCCGACGCCGGCGGTTGTTGGAAACTCAGCGGCGAACATTCGGGACCTCGCGAATTTGCAGATCAGAGGGAAGGGCCGCGATGTCTTCGCGTTTATCCTTTTCGCCGCCAAGTTGCTTCATGAAGAAGGGCACGTCGGCCGCCTTGCATTGATCGCGCAGACCGCGGGCAAGATCTGGGGGCATCTCGCGTGCGCCCGCGCCGGACTCTCCGCCGACGATCACCCAACCGATTCCCTGATTGAAGCCTCCAGCCTCCCAAGGGTGGTTTGGACTGCTGCGATCGATGCCGAGCCATGTCCGAAGGTTGACGGATTCCAGTAATGGCTCCATCGAGAGACCGTGAAGGACTGCCGGCACGTTGAGCAGCTTGCCGATATCTCGGTTTGCCTCTTCCTGGTTGACGATGGTGCTGATCAACCAGACGTTCTGGTAACCACTGCCCCAGTCGGAGGGCAACATTCGCATGGCGTTACCAATGCGCTTGGTAACGACCAGGTAAGTCAGGTTCGGCGTTTCCTTCACTAACTGCCAGTAATCCGCGCGCCACTCACTCGGAACCTCGTTATCGAAGATATCCGCCAGGGATGCGGAAAACACCGGCCAGAAGGCGTCTTGGCCAGCGGCTTGTCTTTTCGCTGCAAGTTTGTTCCAGCTACGCACCTGGTTCCAATTGGCGCTGCTGGTTCGGTAGCGCGGCACA
Source organism: uncultured Oxalobacteraceae bacterium (assembly GCA_946478765.1). Next base: position 2,250 of record CAMLDH010000022.1, read on the forward strand.
CCAGGCCCCCAGTGCGTCTCTCCCCCAAAAATGCCACGTGCATCCATGCGTTTGGCATAGCAGCGAAGGCAACCTGGGCCGACCTCAGTACATCCAATCCATGGATTGAATGTGGAGCGGGTCCAAGAAATTGTGGTGATTTCAGCCATGGCTTATTTTTTCGCTATTCGCGTAAATGTGTGGAAGCGGCTTGTGCGTTCTGAGATAAACGCCCTTATCATTTAGTCTCTGCAGGGCATCCGCGCAGTCGTTTCCGAACGCGAACAAGACGGTGCCAGCCCCACAACGGCTCTTTTTGTGCTGGTTCTCGCGTCCTGGGACGAATTCAATACGACCGGCCATGAACAGCATCGCTGTGGCCTTTGTCATGGCCTCCTGGCACCATGAGGCGTCTGTGCGGCTGAATACCAGAGCTATTCCATGACCGTGATCGGCCATGCGGCGTATCCACAAAGCTGTGGAGGGACCGTATGGCGGGTTTAGCCAGACCCTGCCGAACCACGGTTTTTTCAGCCCATCGTCAAAGATGGTGTACTTCGTCGCCGCTGGTACAGAAGTCTCCATGTCATGGGGACTCGATGGATCTAGATCAAATGTCAGCGCAAGCGCCTCGAATACCCACGCAGGCGTATACCATTCGACGCTCTTGTGAGCTGATACCGTCCTTTGGTCGCTAAACATGCCACTCATGTTCTTACTCTCCTATTGGCTTTCTGCGCGCTTTTACGATCAGCATGGCCGATTCCCAATTGTGTCAAGAGCGGGATTCATCTCAAATCCAACGCAGTCCCGGTATAGTTCCGCCGCACCACGGAGATACTCCAACACCCATTCCGTAACGATCCAGCGGCGACCGAGGCGCTCTGCTGCAAGACCGACACGGGTCGTGCCGCTGAAATTATCGACAACCAGATCGCCGGGTTCAGTGAGAAATCGAATGAAGAAATCAGGAATCGATGTCGGCTGCATGGCACCGTGAACAGGAAGACCAAGATCATTCGCGTGCTGGCGATATGCCTTTGTGTCATTGCAAGAATGGCCTCGTTGAACAACGTTGCGAGGAATCTTTCCTTCGGTAACTCGGCCATACGAATGAGGACGAATCGTGTATGCGCCATCTCCATACACGGCCGATCGTTGTGCGCCGCCGTCGTGCATCAGACGGAGATGGCGATCGGTGTGAGCTTCGAGAACACGACGGTTATCAGATCGCACCCGCATTGGATCATTTGTGAACCAAAGTATTGGTTCATATGCGGTCGTCAAGTGCACTCGATTCACGCACGCCCAGTATGTTGGTCCTGGTGGTTTGCTGAAATTTACCCAGGGGATCCGGTCCATAAGGGACAGGCCAAGCCGATCATGCAATGCGAGAACCAGCCGTTCGACGTAAAGCGATCGAGCAGGAGATTTCGATTCAAAAATGTCGTTGCTTATGTTCAGTACGATGCTGCCACCAGGTAGCAGATGACGAGCCACCGGCTCCATTTCTTTACAGATGAAATCGACGTATTGAGCCTCATCCGGATTGCCGTATGCTCGGGCCTGGCGCAACGGATAAGGCGGCGATGAGATGTACAAGGCGATCGGCTCGCCGAGTCCGTCGAAAACGTCTTGGCTGCGACTCCAAATTGCCACCCCGAGATCTGTACTGAACGCAATCAATTTCACGCCCGCAATCGCCCTGTGTAGCCCCTTGCCGGCGTTTTCAGTGAGTCTCCATATGCCGCGCTTGCCGCCAACGCGTTCAATGATCTGAAGGCGTTTAAGGGTCTGCTGGAACCAACGGATTTTGCGTTTGGCCGGACTACGGAGCGCGCCGGCAACGCCGACCGGGATGCGGGCATCCATGTCAGCGAGATCGATGCCGGCCCGCTGCGCAACGGCGTCATAGAGCGTTGCATTGTCGAGCGTTCCGCCTGGCGCGTTCGCATAGACGGCCGCCACGTGTGCGAAAAGTTCGAGCTGCTTACGCATTGACGTCCCCTTGAGAAAGAGAGAGCGCAATTGCTACCGGTTGCACCCAAATCGGCATGGAACTCAGCATGAACGTTTCGCCGCTTGCGGCAAGCATCAGTGTGATGCCCATGACGTCTGCGATTGCTTCAGCTGCCTTCGGTGGGACTGCATTGCCGATACGTTCGCGCCATGCGCTGTCCGACAGACCGTCCAGCTGGAAGTATTCCTCCGGCTCTATAAGGCTTTGGAGTGCGGCGAGTTCGAGCGTTGTGAAGGGACGGTGCCATGTTCCATCAATCGAACGAATAATCGCGATGGTTTTTTCATCTAAAGCGGGTAAGGTGTCGAGCCGTGGATCCGCGACGGACCATCTGCCATTGTCGTATCCGGCGGACGCACTGACAGCACCACTCGGCGATTCCCACGGAAGGACGCCGTAGTGACCTCCGGTCAGGTAGTGGTCGCCCTTGCCGCGATTAATGCCGGTACGAGGATCTGCGACCGCGAATGCGCCGTGTCCGGTTGTGCTGCCGGCGATAACGGTACTTGCCGGCGCGTCGTACGGTGTAATGAGGTACTTTCCTTTGCCGCCGAAGCCGGTACTGGCACGCGGGTCAGCGATAGACATCGCAGCTCCGGCGACGTGTGCCGCTCCGGTTACGGATCCGGACTGGCCATTCCATTGCACGACTCGGTACATGCCATTTTGACGATTCACCTTCTCTGGCATGCGCGGATCTTGGACTGCGAACGTGCCTTGTCCTGGGGACTTCACGTTGATGACCGCTCCCATCGGTTCCCCCCAACTGCAGAGCCCGTATTGGCCGCAGTTGTAGGATCCAGAGTCGAAACGCGGATCAGCGACGGAGAAGTTGCCGTTGTTCGGCCGCGCGCGGCTCGTTACAACACCTGTCGGCTCATCCCACGCATTGACCCCAAGCATTCCACGGTGCATTTCGGGGACAATCAGGTAGTCTCGCAGGTGCCCATTCTCGACTGCCAGCTTGTTTAGGCTGCGCCAATCGTTGCCGGCTTCAACGAATGCCAGACGAACCCAAGTCTTCCATTGAAGACGGGGAATGCGATGCATTGGGCCACCGCGGCTGTCGCCGGGAAGTGGCATACGGCCAAGAACTTCGCCGACAGCGCGCAAGCGCTTTTTCTCCGGTTCGTATAGGAACGGAGGCACCTTTCCCATGTGCCGTGCGACCAGCAAGAATCGCTTACGGGACTGGGCGAGGCCGCCGATCTCGCCGCAGTCATGCGTGGTCTCAGCGACAGCGTAGCCATATTGGCGGAGCACCTGGTTGATTTGATCGAGAAGGTGCCGGCCGCGTGTTGCTAAGCGTGGTACATTTTCGAAGACGATCAACGGGACAGGGTCGTCGGCCCACGCTTCTGCCATCAGCCACACGCAACGTAGCGTCAATTCGTTGAGCGCTTGGTACTTCGCGGTTTTGCTCTTTTCTTCTGAGAGAAGCCCGCTTGCCCCTTTGCAAGGCGACGAAATAAAAACAGCGGATGGCAGCTCACCGCCTGCGGCACGTTGAATATCGGCCGGAGTCGCCTCTTTCCAGCCATCCGGCGGTTCGTTTCCGTGAAAGGCAATGTATTGAGCCCGCGTAAAGAGGTCCATGACTGTACCTGGTCGCCCAAGCCCCGCTTTGTCGAAATCACGGATCGCGGCCGGGTCGTTGTCGATACCGCCAATGCAACGCCACTTGGCTCGCATGTTCCCGACGCGCGGCTGGGATTTGTTGAATCCCTTTTTTCCGCCACCCAGTCCACAGCAGAAATGGAAGTGCTTGAATTCAAATTCGCTCATGCTGGTTTCCCTACTTTTTTGATGTGATTGCGGAAGATGTACATGCTGGTCACGATGCCGATCGGGCCACCAAGGAGATAGGCTGCGTAATCGACAACCGTATTTGCATGGACGATTTGGAGTGCGCCGAGCTGCGCGACGGATATCAGAAGGCTGTTCGCAAAAGAGCTTTTGTAGTAGCCGTCGTAGGTCAGTTGCGTTTGAAGTCCGAGAGCGAAGACCAGGACAAAGGTGCTGCCGAAAAGTAGGAGTGCATTCATGCCGGATGGAATACGGAAAAATAACAAAATGGAGACTTCAGCTTTATGAAAACGACAAAAGCAATTAACTTTTATTGTTTTATCATTGTGTGATTTAATACGATGATCGTAAATAAGTCAACTTTTGTTATACTATCTTTTAGTGAAGTTTTTGAAAGTGACTTCAATATGGGGCATTGCGTTGTCCGTTTAGTTATTGCTCACGTTCAATGCAAATGTTATTCTTTGGTTTGAAACCGTATTAACGGTTATTGAGGGTGGGAGCGTGGCAATGCATGCAGATAATTTGAAAATTGGCTGCACATTGGAAGGCGATAACGCAATCGACTTTGAGCGTTTATCAATGGTGTTTAAAATGCCGAGTCGCGCGCCTACGAAGCAGAAGCAGCAGGCGTTGATGATTGGCGCTTCGCTTTTGGCGCTCGATGCGGCTATGCGCAAATACAGCGAGGAGACGGGCAAGCGTTACCCATCGCTGGAGGAAGTGCTTATGTTTGCAGGTTGCCGACCGCCCGATGTCGACAAACTTCTGAATGGAAGTCCTGCTGCAGGCGTCGATGCCCTCAAAGGTGCGATTGAACGTCAATCGTCACGGAAAAAGTAACCATTGTGCGAGCGTTAAATCTCGCACATTCATTGACGCAAAAGATAGGAGTTACCATGAGCAAAGCGGTGCTGAGTCGCCTGATTTCCGAAACACACGGCGTACCTAAAGTCAAAGCAGACGAAATCATTGATACCGTTTTTAACGGGATCAAGAACGCTTTGGCTTCTCAGGGAAGCATTGCTTTTGCCGGATTCGGTCGGTTCCATGTCAACAACCGTGCGGCGCGTATCGGTCGTAATCCGGCGAATGGCAACAAGGTAGATATTCCGGCGCACAAGGTGGTGAAGTTCACGCCAGGCGATCCGTTGAAGAAGACAATTAACCAGTAATAATATTTACAATATTTCAGGGAGAAAATAATGAAAGTCCTCAAAGTGCTGTTTATTGCTCTGTTTGCAGTCATGGCGGTCACCGGCTGCGCTACAAATTACGGTAACTCCTCAATCACTGACGAGAAGAAGGTGTCGTCTCTCCAGATCGGCAAGTCAACAATAAAAGACGTTGAGGCGTCGCTTGGCAAACCTAGTTACGTTCAGACCGAAGAGGGCGGCGAGCAGGTTTGGTTCTATCAAAACGTTGCCGTGAAAGGCACGGCCATGATTCCGTTTGTGGCGATGTTTGGCGGCACGATGAAGGAAAACAATCTCACGATTCGTTTCACGAAAAAGGGTCTCGTGAAAGCGGTCGGCGGCGGCGAGAAGCAAATGTGAATTTGCCCTGTGAGGGGAAGAGTGGCCAGTGCGGCCGCTTTTTTAAGAACGCAAATTGTATTGTGCAATACAATTTAAAGGAGGGGCCGCGCTTGATGAGCAAAACAAAAAAAATGAGACCGACTGAAGAGGCTTACACAGAGCTGCAGCACGCGTACGACTGCTACAACGATCACCTTTTCGAAGGGGCGCTTCCAGCGTGCATGATCACGTTTCAGCGTGAAAAACGTACGATGGGCTACTTCTCTGCAAATCGATTCGTCAAGCGCGTCGACGGCACGCAGACGGATGAAATTGCATTGAATCCAGAGTACTTCGCACTGTATCCGATGATAGAGGTCCTGCAGACGCTTGTGCATGAGATGACACATTTGTGGCAGAGGCACTTTGGAACACCGAGCAGGTCGTGCTACCACAACAACGAGTGGGCGGATAAACTCGAAAACCTAGGTCTCATGCCTTCGGACACCGGTGCGCCAGGAGGAAAACGCACAGGCCAAAAGATCGCGGATTATTCGATCCCGGGTGGCCGTTTCGAGCGCGTTACAAAGGATCTGCTTGCAGACGGCTTCGCCATTTCCTGGCTCGATCGTTTTCCCGTTCAGCAGCTGCGGCCGCCGAGTGCTTTGCCGATCGCTTACCCGGCGGCGTTGTCCAGTCCGGACGGTGATGTTTGCGTGGCAAGCGAACTGGATCCACACGAGGTTTTGTTTGCCGCCGCATTTGCTACGCCGGCGCAGATGCAGCCTGCGCTCGAACTGGAAATTCGTTCTCACGAGAACCGGAGCAACCGGGATAAATACACTTGCCCTAGTTGTACGATCAGCGTGTGGGGAAGGCCAAAATTGAGAGTCAAGTGCGCTGACTGCGACGCGCTCCTTCTGCCGGCAGACGCGTGAAAGTTCCGGTAATGAAGTAGTCGGAGGTTGAGCGTAGGCACGTGCGCGGCATTGATGCTAGTATAGGCTATTAGCCTATACTTTCGTCATGTGTCCACCATATGTCTACAGCAGAGACGCCGCGCGCGAAGCTGGAGGCTTGGCGCTCAGCCAATTGGCCTCCCAAAGGCATGCGCAAGCATGCAGACCTTCCTATTTATTCTGGATCTCATGAGAAGGTATCGGCCTTCGCAATGCCTCTGGCCGATTTGATGGCCGAGTTATCAGCGCACATTTTTGACGAATGCAACGGCAAAACACCGCGCTGGATGACAGTGCCCAAAGTGCTCTTCGGCGTTAAGCGAATCAACCTGGTGAAGACATCAGCCAAGGCTTCACGGCGATTCGACAATATCGAGGACTTGGTCAGTCGATGCGGACGATTTTCCAGATCGGACACCGCGAAACTATCGCAGTGGTTGATAAACAATCCTGGTGGAGAATTTGTCGCGCACAAGAAGGCCAATGATTTGCGTGCCTATGTCTTTTCTGAAGGAGATGAGGCACCGAAAAGGATTCGGTACTACCAATCCGGCCTCGTGGTGGCCACCACGAAGAAATTTGTGATGCTGGACCATCAAGGTACAGCGCGAGACAAGCGCAGCGACGCTTACGTCCATCCATTGGCGAGGACTGCCAGAGACTGGGTAATTTACGGAGTAGAGAAGGGGGAATAAATCCGCTTGACATGGTGCACATGTGCACCTATTATAAATGCGTAGATTCCAACGCATCAAAACACTGAAGGTATGGCATGACTACGCCCGAACACATTATGAAGCGACTCCGGCTTCGGCATGATTTAGCTGAAGGAGACGTTAGCAGAGACGCAGAACTCGATACGTTACCTCCAATGAGCAAGCTCCGCGAAGTAATCACGTGGGAACTGGGAAATGCCATTTGGGCGGACCAACTGCTGTCATGGGCGAACGATTGCGGTCTCCAGCTCGTTGACCCCACAGCTGAAGCAGCGGACAAGGATCGCGCAACGAGTCCCGCCAAGGGGCAGCTCTCGGCCTTGGTGAAGAATCTTCTGGGAGTCGGAGACGCGTTTTCACTCGGCATAATGAACGGCATCCTGCGGCACGGAATGGACTTTGATGCGGCCACCGAGCACGCGCGAGACCTGGTGACAAAGATTGCCAAAACCGGGGCCAGTGACGCGTATTCGATCGAGGTCCTGAACAGCATGGTCGACGACTTGTATGAAGCCGCGCGAACAGACAAACTGACAGGACTTCTGATGCGCGCCGCGTTCGAGAAGGAATATTGCCGGCTCCAGGATGGTTGGAATGCATTGATCTTGATCGACTGCGATCACTTCAAGAGCGTCAACGACAATCTCGGTCATGACGTCGGGGATACTGTTCTCCGAAGCGTTGCATCCATCATTAACAGCTGTATTCGTTCGCTCGACGTCGCATGCCGTTGGGGAGGGGACGAATTTGTGGTGTTGCTCCCTCGGGCGGAATTAGGCGATGCCAAAGTCGTGGCTGAGCGTATCCGGCAAGCTGTTGCAGATGCCGACTTGCGCGGCGTAACGTTGTCGATCGGCGTGACAACCACGCAGCAGGAAGAAGTTTTGGAGACCGCGATCCGACGCGCGGATTCTGCCATGTATACCGCCAAGCGCGGCGGCAAGAATGCTGTTGCATCAAATTAGAGACCGGCCGCCCCCCATAAACATTCACCTTAATTCACATTTCTGATCAAGGAAAATAGCATGCGCAACGCAGAGACTGAATTCTGGCTCGGCGCTCGCCACATCCTGCACTTCGCCGGTATTTGTGGTGCGGGTAAAACAACGCTGTCGAACCGGATCGTCAACCGGAGCCGTGCTCACGGTGGTGTTGCGTCGGGTACGTTGGACTGGGATCCACATGTGCCGGACCAGCACCGGCTGACGGAACGTGCGTTCCGGCGCGACCTTGATTTGGCCATGATCGCCGATCCGGCCAACACTGACATCCATCGCCAGATTGTCGATCACTCTTTGCAGGTGATCGCTGAGTGGAAAATGTCAACGTCCAACCTGGTTGTCGTGGATCGCTTTGTCGAAAGCTACGACTACCTTCCTCCGAATGATGTTCGCGAAGTGCAGTCCGCACTGGCGGCGTCAGGGTTCACGGTGAGCCAAGTGTTGCTCGTTGTTGGGCTATATCTCGATCGTCACGATGGAATCGCCGTTCGCCTTCGGCAAACGAAAGATCATCGTCCAGCGCAGTGGTGGGAATCCGGGCCTGGTGATGCCGAGTTGTTCGCGGCGGAGGAAGTGAAGTGTCAGGCGGCTTATCGGAGCTACTGCGCCGCGTCGCCATTCCGCACTGCCGTCATTGATACAACAACAATGGAATGGGAACAGTACGAGCAAGCGCTGATCGACCAAATGATGTTGGATAGCCGAATGACCGATCGGCCCTGGACAGAGTCGATGATGGAGCATGCGATTAACGCCCACTCCATCAACGGCCCTTCGTCTAAACTCGGTATGTCGCGCCCAGGGTTCAATTGGTTTGCGACGATGCGCGGCGCGTAACATAGCAGCAGACAAAGGAAAAGCGCATGACTCTCGACCAGTGGATTCAATGCTGTGATAAAGCGATTCGGGCGAATTTCAGAGTTAGAAATACCCGCGTATTCGGAAGTGAAGACCGCCATAAACGAATCCTGCGGGACCGTCGAATCAGGTGCGGCAGTGGATCATCGAATTGCGATTGGCGAAGCATCCAGATACAGCTCCGCTTGTGGCTGAGCGTGTGGTTTGGAAGATTAATTAAGAAGGAAACTGTCCGCTGGAAATATCGCTTCCACCAAGAAATGGAGGGAAAATAGGATGGCCAACAAAATTAGCATCAATGGAATGAGCATTTCGGGCGGCAAAAATATTGTCATAACCAATGGTCGTGTGGTCATTGACGGCAAGGACGTTACGCTGGACGCCAAGGATATTCGTATCGAGGTTCATGGCAATGTGGAGAAAATTGAGGCCGACGCCTGCAATTCGATTTCCGTATCAGGAAATGTAGGCGGGGTTAAAACGCAGTCTGGCGATGTTAGCTGCGGCGCTGTCGCTGGCGAAGTGGAAACCATGTCCGGCGACATACGCACGCGATGAAGGGGAAATGTACATGGTCGATATCGAGCTAACACCAGAGACTATTGGGGTCGTTGTCCGCTTCAAGCGACAGGCTTGGTCGACTCTTCTGAAGCGACACTACATGTTGACCGATCTGATCATTGTTATTGGTGAGGCGTATAAGGCTGATCTGCTCGCGGATTTTCACATATATCGCGAGATGGAGGATGTGCGACAAACGCAATTCATCGGACAATTACGCTTGTCGCACTACACAGGACGGATGCTTTCTCAAGATGACGTGCAGCCGGATGCCGTTCGCGGGCAACCATGTCAATGGTCTTCGCAAATGGCACTGATCTGAATGTGTATATTAAAATTATTTGCAAGAAGTAGTTAAGGTTTCAGAGAGGGGGTGCAGTCCTCTTCTTGTATAGGCCTAACCTCCTGCCGCAGACTCAAAACGTAACGTGCGTAGTCAACCATGTTTCCCTTGATCTGATAAAGGGTACTGTCCGTCTTATTGACCAGGCGGTATCGATCGACGGCTCCCACCTTCCTGGTTTCGAGCGAGTCGTAACCGGCATTGATAATGTCATCGATAAACTGCCGCGTCGACTTCTCAACTCCGTTGTGCCGGACAAGTGTGTGCTCCAGCGTGTTTGTTGCTTCCCGGATCCGGCGTTCAGCCTCTTGTTTTTGAAATGCAGCATCACGTCTTTCTCGCAACTCGGACTCCATCCGTTCCGCATCTTCCGGCCGGTAGCCAGCCCATTCATACAACGCAGTCTTGATATCGCACGCGTTACGCGGCAATTTGACGCCAGTCACCTGCATGAAGTACTTTTTCGACAGATCATTTTGCCCCTTCGGACGTGCGATCCAACCAATCAGGAAATTAAAGTCCTTATCAGTCAAGGCGAGCGCAAATGCGCGATGCATCTTGGACACGACGCCGTTGTGACGTTCGGGGTCATGCGCCCGCATGAACTCGGCTTGACGCTGTGCGAGTTCATCGAGCCCAGCGCCGGCGTCCGGCCGATCTGCTTTCGCGCGTGCCCAGTTCAGTTCTTCCTCGATCGAGCCGATCGCGCGGGACAGGGCTCCTGTCGCGATCCAGCGGCTTCGCTTCTGTGCATCGTCACTCCCATCCATCCCGCGGATTTGAATATCGAAATGATGATCAGGATCTGCGATCGACACATTGATTGTCCTGTCATCGATCCATTCGAGTACCAGATTTTCCGGAATTTTGAGCTGGTCAGGACGACCAAAGACCGAAACTTCCGTGTCCGGCACCGGGTCGGGAAACTTCTCGCGCAAACATTGCACCGTCGCGGCGTTGTCACGCAGCTCGCCAAAGAGTTTGCGGAATGATTCGACCTCCACCTCAAGGCGAGGCATATCGCGGCCCTGCTCAACCAAAGAACGCTCGTAATAGGCTTTGGACGTGTTCAGCTCTCTCGCAGACCACGCCAACGCATTACGTAACGATGTGCGCGGTCCCGTGCCGCCGGAGCGGCGTTCAGGCATATACACGCCCGGGCTTTGGTACTCAATGAGAACAGAGAACGGCTGGGCAGGGTCCTTGAACCGAAGCTCGAAAGATTCATCTCCAATTTTCGACACCTTGAAAACATCCGCCGACACAACCTCAATTCGCATGCGTTCTTCAGGAATATCGGCGTTTTCGGCTTCGATATCGCGGGTGATTTCATTGAGCAATTCGTCACTGTCGAAATGCTCGGGATTCGCCTTCACATGGTTGATCGCGATCGCCAATTCCGCATTGCTCGGCCTCGCATGCGGCCACGGTTCACCCAAGCTTCTCCATTCGTCGTTTATGTAGGCACTCGCCCAGGTACAGCTCTTCCCAACGATATCCTTGCGTGTGTCGTATTGGGATACCTTTTTGCGGCGGAAGCTGACGGGGATGTCGTCGACCAGTGCATTGACCGTTTCGCCACCCAGGACATCGCCGACATGTGGGGCGCTTTTCACCTGGTCGGTCGCCTGCGGAGTGGACGTTGCGCCGGCGGTGACCGGAAGAGCTGCTTCTTCCTTACGAATCGCTTCCAGCTCAGCTATCGTGAGATAGTCCAAATCCCGCTTGTCCAGATCGAGGCGCGGCCCATGCGGCGTGATGCTAACCCTTTCTGTGACACGAACGCCATTCCTGATCACCGCGCGGACCCCGGCTGGATCCTCCTCAATAGCCAGGTTTTCACGGTTCACGCCGATCGAGCGCCAAAGGTATCGATCCCCGGAAACGATAAGCTCCAAGCGATCCCGCAAATTTTCAATCGCGTCCTGCTCGTTGGAGCCGATGCCCATTTGGCCTTGATACGGCCCCTCTGTAACGGATACTCGCTTCCATCGCTCGTACGGCCCGGACTGAATGTCCGTCAGCTGGTATTGCGGCAGGATGGTTTTCAGCGCCCAGTCCACCATTTCACGTGCGGCAGCACGTTGCTTATCGGTGGTCATGCTGTCGTAGGAGCGTCCAGCGATTTGGCGCTGCTCCAAGACGATGCGGTTGCCGGCGTCGAAGCGAGCGTCGAACATGCTTTCAAAGCCCGGACCATGTGATGTGAGCGGTTCTCCACGCCCGGCATGGCTTCCTTGGTTATGGGACGTGTCAATCGAGCTAAACCAGCGGCCGTCTATCTGCGCCACCTTAATCATCGCTGTCGCTGCGGCACGGCCGCCGGCGCGCTGCTTGGAAACAAAATCCCATTTCAGGACCTCAATTCCATCGTCAGGCGCGTCGTCATCTGCATCCAGCTGCGATTGCGGGTTATAGAGTTCGATTTTTTCCTGGATCAATGCGACGGTATACTCGTCGGTGCCTCGTGCCGGCATGACGCCGGCCACCACCTGATCATCGACCTTTGCATGGACGATTGCGTCGGTGCTACCGCCGTTCGGCACCCAGTCGGCGACGATGAAAAATCCAGCGGAAGGATGTTTGCTCACGATGTAATCAAAATAGACCTTGTCGATTCCCACGACCTGGCCGTTTTCACGCGCAAGCAGAACTGCATCACGATCTTTCGCGATTTCCCGTTGGACGAAAATCGGCTTGATTTTCTCTGTCGTCTGTAAAGTCATATAGCGGTTGATGTCAGGCCTTTGTTCAATCGGCATACCGCTATATCGAGCACTGTGATATTTCTCGAAGCCAGAGTAGTGCGGCACGCCTACGTCGAACAGATGTCCATTCGACCATGCAGCCGCACCGCCATTACGCACTTGGAACCAGCTGTTCTTTTCAGCCAGCCATGCTTTGGTAAAGCCGATCTTCGCGGCTGGTGGCTTTCTGATGGATCCGGCGCGATATGGCTCGAACTTTTCCCACTTCGCCTGGTTCGCGGCTTCCTGTTGCGCTGCATACTTCTGCTCATACCGGCCTAATGCCTGCTCCGCCTCATCCAGTCCCTGCGCATAAGACTCCAGCGCCTGGAAGGCCGCATCACTATCTGGCGCGAGCGAACGAATATCATGTATCTTCGCCTGGGTCGTGCGGGAAAAGCTTGCCCTGAACGCGCGTATGGCCGCCTGTTGCTTTTCAGCGAGCGCGCCGTAATCCGCGTTGGGGATATCTCGATCGGCGATCTTGTCGATATCGAGGGCGGCACGGATCTCCAAAAGACTTGGGAAGTGCTTCTCCATAAGAACGACTAGGTCCTGCAGTGTGGCGGGGACTGCCACGTTGAAGGTGAAACGCTCGGCCCATGCGCCGACCATGGTTTGCCCTTTTGCTCCCAGCATTTCACGAATCAGCGCTTCAATCCGATGAGGATTGTCATAGGACTGCATAGCGGCTTCGCGCGCGAAGGAGAATGCATCCTCATCGGATCTGTGTGCCAGCAACGAGAACCGCCCCTCCGTCGCCCAGACCCTGAGAAGAGGTGCGTCTGGAAACGCTTCCTTCACTTCGAAACCTGGCGACCCTGAGCTGCTGTGAACCGGGGAGACGATCGTTCCCTCGATGATCCTGTTTTTCAGTGTTTTCTCCGGGTCCGGAGTGAAGCGAACCTGGTCACCTATACGCAACACCGCGGCGACCAGTTCCGCTTCGGGCATCGCCTCCCGCGCCTGGCGCACCATCTTGCGCATTTCCTCACCCATCACCGCACGGTGGTGCTTGACGGCTTCTTTGTTGCTAAGACGATGCGCGTCGTACATGGAGGATTCGGCGGTCGTGAACTCCGGCGTCCGGTACTTGGTCGCCGGCGCAAAGAACGCATAGCCGTTCTGAGTCGTCTCTTCGTAGAAATCGCTTGGCAGGCAATACCGCTGCGCTTCGTACTCAACACTTATACCGTAGAGAGGTATCCGTTGCGGGGCTGTCGCAGGCAGGCGCGCTGCGCTCACGGCCGCTGATATGTCGTCATCCGCCGGTACCGCATTTTTTTGTATGCCCGCAAGCTTTTCAAGCCCGGCAACGATATCGGCGTTGTTTTTCGAATGGATGTCGATTTCCGTAAAACTGCGCCAGTTTTTGTGTTTGTATTCCGGCGTCCCCATGATCGTAGTCAATTGCTTCAACTCCTCATCTGCCAGCGCCATAATCCGCGCCAGGAGGTCTCTGCCATCGTCCTGAGTGTTTGGAGCCGTCGTTACCGGCGCTGTTTCGGATGTCGATATAACCCTATCGAGATACGTCCTGGCATCCTCCATGGCTGCCAGTGTGGCAGTAGCAATATCGCCGAGATGCACCGGGATATGCGCGCTGGAGACGACGGCTGCCGCACCTGAATCGGCGAGTTGCAGCACATCTGCGGCCACCTTTGTCTGATGCGAATTGCTGATGATCGAGAACCGCACTTTATAGTCACCGGCCGGGGCTTCGATCTGCAAGATCCTGTCGCTTGTCACGTTTTCCTTGAACCCTGTCGGCATATTGGCGCGTGCAGTCTCTTGCATCACATGGATCGCTTTTTCAAGATCGTGGCCATTTACCTGGGGCAGGGCAGCCTTTACGGACGTCAGAACAGCGTCACGAGTTATATTCATGACGCGGTCTTCGGGCGTAAACGGATCACCGTTCACCTGTACGACGCCGCCTTCAGACACGCCGATCCTGACCACCGCTTCGCCGATCGACAGGTTCGAGTAACGCCACTGGCCAAGGACAGATTTGTCCGAGTGCTCCCAATCGGAAAATGTCCCCCCGAGTTCTGTCGCGACATCTTGAATCAGCTCGATGCCCTTTTCCAGGGTGGCCGCGTCTGTCTGCTCAACATCGTGTTCATCGTCGTGCCAAACAATCTTCGCCTTGGCAAAACTTTGGTCGAGCAGATTTTTCGAAAACATATTGGCAAAGCTCGTGTCGCGGCCGCGCAATTCTCCGCCGCGCACTGGATGCTGTATTGCGGTCTCGCTGAGTACAAGACGGCCGTCCGGGGCAATAGAAAACACCATCTCGCTATCAATGAATCGATCGCCGTTCGATTCGAGATAATGGGTAAGGTACAGACTTTCGCCATCGGGATCCGGCAGACGTTCAATTATGAGATCGGTGTACGAACCGTTGACCAGCTTCAGGTACTGCATTTCACCGTCCATTAGCTTCTCGGCTGCACCCAGTTGGGAAATCAGCTTGCTGACATTGCTTGCCGCACGCTCTCCCGCGCCATACGAGATTTCCGGATAGTCAGCCATGACCGCAAAGCCAACATGCTTGCCGGCAGCATAGGCTGCCCGTACTTGGTCCTTGTGAACGGCACGTAGCGCCTTATCGGCATTCTTTTCATCAACCTGAATCTTGAGGTCCCCGAAAACGACCTGGTAGGCTCCGCTCTCGGACCGCTCGTGACGTGCGTCGACAAGAAATCGCTGGAGCGGAACGTTCCACAGCTGTTTGCCGGTTGCGACTATCCGGTACCGGCTCCGGAACTGTGCATTGCCCGAGGTGCGTTCAGCGTCTTGTCCGTCAAAACGCAGTAATGGCTCTGGACCTGCGCCAAAGTCTTCGTATCTAACTACCGTTGCGCGGCCGCCGGAAATAATATCCTCGACAGAAGTGCCTGCCGGCGGCTGCGTATCGTCCAAATGACGGTGTCCGCTATCCTTTGATGCCTGAACTTGTGCCCCAACATCCTCACGCTCCGCCGCCCGATCGTGCTCATACTGCTCAGAACGCTCTTTCGCCTCACGCATTTTGCGCTGATATGGATGTTCCTCACCTTCTATCGTCCAGCCCTCTGTAAGCGTTTCTGATGCGTTCTTGGAGGATTCGATGAACATGCCGAAGGTGCCTGAGATATTCACGCGCAATACTTCTCCACGCTTGATCACTTCGCCGCGAACAAGCACAGGGCTACCCCCTAGGCCTCCCCTGTAGTCGAAGACCGTATTGCTGGCAATGGGGACTGTCCGCCCGTCCGGATAGCGAGCCGGGGAGCGCGCAGGTGTCAGGTCATGTGTTTTTGGTGGTGCCCGTCGTTCGAGAGCTGCGCGCTCGCGGCGTGCAAATTCGATCGCCTGGTCCCGGTCCAGTGCTTCAACGACCATGGGATACCGGTCGTCGATAAATGCAACAAAATACTCGGCCACAAAGCCGTGACGACCAAAACGCTGTACTTCGGGAGAACGGATCAGTCTCTCGGTACCTGGACGTTTGCGCGCAGATTTGATTTCGACCGTACTGAGCTGGAGCTGCGCAACTGGATCCGGATCCTGGTCCTGGTCCTGCCGGTCCGTAGGATCGGGAATTTGCGTGTGTTCATCGTCTGCTGCTTCGAGCAGTTCGGGATACTCGGTGACTACATCAAAGGGGATCTGCTTACCTTCCGAAATCGCCTTTTTGACGACTTCCAGATGCGACACCGGCTCGTCGAGTCTTTCCAATGCTTCCTTGTCGCCTGCAAGGGCACGTTCGTGCCGCCACTTCGTCACCCCATAGCTCAGCTCTTCAATTTTTCCGATGCGTACAAACTCGCTATTGGCAGTGACCTTGGCCGTCACTTGCAAAGCTTGACGTGCTCGATACCACTCCTCAGCGACCATTTGCCAAGGTGCTTTATCCGCACCCTTGGTGCTAGTTTGTGTCGGAGCAGTTACGACGGGTGCCGGCGGCACATAGAAAATTTCGGTGCTGGCGAAGTCACGTGATTTCGCCAGCGGAAAGTGATTCTGGATTTCTTTGAGTGAAAATCGGAGATTGTCTCGGACGAAGTGCTCGTCGCGCTTTTCGAACCCCAGCTGCACAATGCTATCCGGGATGGAATGATCGGAGGATAGTGCTCGCAGGATGAGCACTTTGCCTTCCGTGGATTGATATACGTTGAGAGCGGCTTTGTGTTCGGAAAGATCAATCCAGGTCGGCATGCTAATTACCTCATCGTCAACTTCGCTTTCGTTGCAAGAAGAAGTGTTTCAAAAGCCGTTCGAACTCGTTACGCTTATCCGCTGCAGCTGCGATCTCTTCAAGCGTGGTAAGCATTCCCGCCTTCCCATGGTACTTGTCGAGTAGCAGATCGAATATCTTGTCCATTTCCGCTTCCGGGAGATGCTTTTCCACGTTTTGCTTTGTGGCATCCATCAGGTGGATGATCGTCATCTCTGGTGTTGCGCAGTACATCTCGAACTCGCCGAACGGATCTTTGAAACACGTCAGTTCATACATCCGCGGATCTTCGAGCTTGGGATGAACCATGCTCTGGATAATGCGGAAGTCACCGCCGTAGGGTGCGATCACCTTCTTGTACGGGTATTCGCCGCCAACAAAGATTCGCCCGTCTACTGGCCGCTTATACCAAGCTGTTGAATGTGTCAGCGTCGCGTTTTGAAAGAAGTATTTCGCCAAGCGGATGCCATATTCATTGAAGAGCTGATCGACGCTCTTCCCAGCCCGAAAATAGACGCCTTGTGCGACTCGGAGAATCACCTTGTCACGCCGGCAAGCGAAGTAGGCCTCGTGCTTGGTGATGTTCAAGCCGACAATGAATACATCGTTGTCGCGTTGATCCATTTGACAATCATTATATGATAATTCGGTGTTATAACACAACGAAAGTTAAAAATAAGGGCTGTTGCCCCACCTGGTTGACGGCAAGACCAGTCGGCCTTGCCTTTCATCAATATGCTATGAACATGGAGGCTTACGGTATTTCATAATTGAAAGTTGAACTTCTGCATTGCAAGAAGGCCTTGACTTTTTTACTATCCGCATCATTCTCATAGCCAAAATTTGAGTTATTTTTATACAAAACGTGCTTCTTATAGATGCTACACTATAAAATAACGGAAGTTAGAAATTTTAAGGAAGGCACATGGAAAATACGATGACTTCAGCTCTAAAGGCGTTGGTAGCGCAAGTAGGCGGCAACGCAAAAAATGCACAACCTTCAACCACGAAAAAAAACAGCAATACTGTACGTGTCGCCGACATTCGCCGCGATGCGGATGAGGCGAAGGATACACTACGCCATAGCCTTCGCTCGTGACTCCGCACAACTTGGAACAAACCGAAGCTAGATAAAAATAATGACCTTGTGATGAGCAAGGTCATTATTTTTATCTAGCCGACAAGCGAAGCGCGTCAGTTCGAATCTATCAAATATTACCGATAGTGTACCCGAATGTACCTGGTCTATCACATCTTCATACACCGGGTCTCTTGCCGGAATTCGTCTCTCCAATCCTGCTCAGCCTCCGCATGAATACCGTTTGCAGCGGTAAATGCCAAGTCAAGAATGTCGTAGGACCTGCCGGCGATTTCTTCGTCTGGATAGGTATTCTGCAATTCTTCCACGTCGATCCGGATTGGCGCTGTCGCGTGGTCAAATTCCGAATCCGTTTCCCCATGCCCGTACATGGGGCCTAGCACTGCCCCTGTTTGTGCATCGAATTCGAACTCTCCCCAGCTTCCTCGTGCCTGTGCGATCGGGCCGGACGATTGCTCTTTCATCCTGAGGAGAATTCCGGACTCGATCACAGCGCGAATGCCAGGCAAGGTTACGCTAACTTCAGGCCACATACCGCCCAACTGATTCGGCACATTGTTCCCAGTCAATCGCGCGTAGCCCATTAGTACTAGCTGCGTCAGCGTTTCTGCGCCATATCCACCATCGGACCCGCGTGTCACACCCCATTGGTAACCACCACAGCTATTCTCGTAGCGAAAAATATGTGCCAACTCCCGTAAGTCCGGTGCAGCGGTCGTGCCGCGCAACAGCTTTTTCATGGGATACGCTTTGACTGGCATTGCATCGGCGTCGTCAGGGTAACTGCCGGCGTAAATCAGGAGGTCGCTTGAGAGCAGGTTGCTCCCAGCCGGGCGGAGCACTGCAAAGAATGGAGCCGGCTCAAAATATAACCCGCCGTGAGTGAACGCAACATACTGCACATCATCGAGGGACGAGCCATCACCGAGTTTGACAGGAACATCTCCCTTTTGCAGTCCGCCGCGTAGCGTCCTGAAAACTGCGCTTTCGAAGATCCCGTGTTGGTCACCTTCAACGATCATATTGACCTCGATCGCACGGATCGTCTGCATCACGTCTTGATAGTAGCTTGCAAGAGAAGAATCTTGACGGTCGCCGGCGGTGTACAGCTTGAGCTTTTCGGCGAGCGACTTTATCGGGTGCGGCCCCTTCTCATTGAAGACGTGATATGCCACCGATCCCGCGAATTCCCAAGGCGTGCTACCGTAAGTCTCAAGCCAAGTCAGGTTCTTAGTGTCCTCCCAAAATTCACGCAATTTTTCAACTGTAGGAAAGGTCTTGAGGAAATTCGCTACGCGTTGCGCCTTGTTCATCACGTCTTCAC
>CAMLDH010000023.1 GCA_946478765.1 uncultured Oxalobacteraceae bacterium
AAAGACAAGGCGGCGGGTTCCGCTTCCGAGGTTTCGCTTTCCATAGGGAATAAGGCAATGCACTCTCGCGTGATACAGCAAAAGGCTTTCCTGCTGTTGCTGACAGTCGTCACTCTCGCGTTTGGCTGGATTATCTGGCCGTTCTACGGCGCGGTCTTCTGGGGCGCCGTGCTCGCCATTCTGTTTCGCCCCTTGTATTGTCGCTTGCTGGCTGCCGTGGGCCGGCGCCGCAATCTTGCTTCCGCCCTTGCCGTTATCCTTTGCCTGCTGATCGTCATTCTTCCGGTGGCGCTGCTTACGATGTCGCTGCTGCAGGAGGCTGCGAATGTGTTTGGACGCATCCGCTCCAGAGAACTCGATTTCGGCTTTTATTTCCAGCAGATGATCGATGCGCTGCCCTCGTGGGCCGTCAACCTGCTGGACCGTTTCGGACTCGCGCAGCTTTCGGACCTGCAGGAGAAGCTGGCGGCCAGCGCCGCGCAAGCCAGCCAAATCGTGGCGAAGCACGCGGTGAGTGTCGGCCAGAACATGCTCGGTATCCTGATCAGCTTCGGCATCATGCTGTATCTGCTGTTCTTCCTGTTGCGCGATGGCGCAGAATTGTCCAAGCGCATCGAACGGGCGATTCCGCTTGCGGACGGACAGAAGCAACAGTTGCTTGAGAAATTCGCCACCGTCATCCGCGCCACCGTCAAAGGCAATATCGTCGTGGCCGTGACGCAAGGCACGCTGGGCGCTGCGATGTTCTGGTTCCTCGGTATCCAGGGGCCGTTGCTGTGGGGCGCGGTGATGGCGGTGCTGTCGCTGTTGCCGATTGTCGGCCCCGGTCTCGTCTGGATGCCGGTCGCCATCTATCTTCTGCTCACCGGCGCCATCTGGCAGGGCGTGACGCTGATACTGTTCGGCGTGCTCGCGATCGGTTTGATCGACAATGTGCTGCGGCCGATCCTGGTCGGCAAAGACACCAGGATGCCAGACTACATCGTGTTCATTTCGACGATCGGCGGCTTGACTTTGATCGGCCTGAACGGGTTTGTGATCGGCCCGATCATTGCAGCGATGTTCATGGTCGCATGGGATCTCTTTGCTGCAGAACCCGAATTGCACGCACCCGATGACGGCATATAAATACCGTCACATTCCATTGCTTTCTCCTTTCTTAACGTAGACGTGCCGGCTGATACGCGCGGCCGGGATAGCCGGCCGAAGCGAATCCGCTCCACACATGCGCCAGGCGGGTAAACGGGAAAATCACGAATAGCCACATGCCCATAAACAAGTGCTTCGACTTCGGCAACTCGGCAAAGATCACCAATCCCTGCTTCTTCTTGCCAAACAACGAGTGATCGCGCATCCCTTATTTCTGCACAGGCCCTTACACACCACCTTGGACGGATGACCCGGTGCGGCAAGGTTAGGTCCGGGCCGGCAACGGCACTATTGGCCGGAGATGTATTTGGCGAAGGCAACCTGACTACCAGGCATGGTTGTGACTGACAGCGCCACAAGCATTCATGTGATGCAGGGCAATGCGGTCAATGGAACTTTTCCCTTATGTAAGCCATTCATGGATGCGAAACGCATGCGGTCCTATTATTCATGCCGGAGTTCGTCCCAGCTCAGGCATTTTTGTATCGGGGCATTACTTCAAGGAAAATAATCATGCAACAGTCCCTTATTCAAAATCGCAAGAGCTGTAAGTCTTTCGTCGCCCGTGTCGGTATTGCACTGGGAATAGCCGGTGTCATTGCCATGGCACCTATGAGCAATGCGATGGCGGAGACTTTTTACGGTGATTATTACAAAGCGGGTGACGCCGCGGCTCGGACGACGCAGGTGAATAATTTGGACAAAAAGATGAGGACATATTGCGCCAACCGAAAGAAACTGGTCCGGCTGGACAACATCATTACTCATTTTAAGCCCCACGATCCGACGTTAGTCATGCAAATACGAGGCTTCGCGTGTGTTAACAAACCTTCCAAAAAATGATCAATCAGTCTTAAAAGAGCCCGCAGAACAGCTAGCGCGTCAAGCAGAGGTTTTTGCCGTTCACGCTATATTTTCTCGAACTGCGGGCTCCATGTATTCTGAAGAGGGAAGTATTCGGTTTGCGATTCCGCTTCTCTTTTGACGAAAATGCCCATGATCTCCCTTCTTAACGTAGACGCGCCGGCTGATACGCGCAGCCGGGATAGCCGGCCGAAGCGAATCCGCTCCACCCATGCGCCAGGCGGATAAACGGGAAAATCACGAATAGCCACATGCCCATAAACAAGTGCTTCGACTTCGGCAACTCGGCAAAGATCACCAATCCCTGCTTCTTCTTGCCAAACAACGAGTGATCGCGCATCCCTTATTTCTGCACAGGCCCTTACACACCACCTTGGACGGATGACCCGGTGCGGCAAGGTTAGGTCCGGGCCGGCAACGGCACTATTGGCCGGAGATGTATTTGGCGAAGGCAACCTGACTACCAGGCATGGTTGTGACTGACAGCGCCACAAGCATTCATGTGATGCAGGGCAATGCGGTCAATGGAACTTTTCCCTTATGTAAGCCATTCATGGATGCGAAACGCATGCGGTCCTATTATTCATGCCGGAGTTCGTCCCAGCTCAGGCATTTTTGTATCGGGGCATTACTTCAAGGAAAATAATCATGCAACAGTCCCTTATTCAAAATCGCAAGAGCTGTAAGTCTTTCGTCGCCCGTGTCGGTATTGCACTGGGAATAGCCGGTGTCATTGCCATGGCACCTATGAGCAATGCGATGGCGGAGACTTTTTACACTGATTATTACAAACGGGGGGACACCGCGACTGAGAATAGGTTGGTGACGAAGTTGGACAACAAGGTGACCTCATATTGCGCCAACCGAAATAAATCGGTCCACCTGAATAGCATCACTGCTCATACTGATCCCAAGAACCGGACATTAATCAAGCAAATAGTTTCCTTCTCATGTATCAAAAAATCTTCCAAAAGAAAATGATCAATCAGTCTTAAAAGAGCCCGCAGAACAGCTAGCGCGTCAAGCGGAGGTGTGCCGTTCACGCTATATTTTCTCGAACTGCGGGCTCCATGTATTCTGAAGAGGGAAGTATTGCGTCCCTCTTTTTTCACTTCAGGGCGTGTCTGCAAACCATAACGAGCGGTCCGTGCCTGGCCCGAAAAGCCCAGTCATACGAATGGTACGGTGAACATTACATGACCAATATTCGTAAGTGCCGTATCTTGAACCGGAGTAAAAAGAATTGGGTGCGGCTCTTTTGCGCGACAGAGTAATTCCCCAGGTCAATGGATGGAATGAAATGAGATGAAGGGATAGGCGAAGCGTTCCCGTGGCGGTATGTAAACCTGAGCTCGGGATAAACCGGGTTTCAAGAAACGGGGTATTGCTGTGGCGCCGGTGAGTCACAGCAAAACGTCAACAGAGCCTGGCAGAATTTTCATTCTTATTTTTTGCCAAATAAATGACTGATGACGTGATCAGCAATGGATAACGAGGCAGTTAATCCGGGAGACTCTATCCCATACAGGCCGAGGTAGTAGGGATTGCGATGCGAGTTAAATAAAAAGTCGGCAGCAGGTTCATCTGGCCCACTGATTTTAGGCCGTACTCCCGCATAGGCGGGTTGCAATGCTGCATCAGGCAAATCGGGCCAATAAGCACGAACTTCACTGTAAAATTTCTCTGCGCGTTGCGGGTCAACTGTGTAATCTATTTTATCTATTGAAGGATCTAGCCATTGTGCGTCCGGACCAAAGCGCGCTTGCCCGCCAAGGTCGAGTGTAAGATGAACACCCAATCCGCCGACTTCCGGTACCGGATAGACTAAGCGCGAAAACGGGGCTTTGCCAGCCAAAGAATAATAATTACCTTTTGCGAAATGCGGGGTTGGAATCGTGCTTTTGTCTAAATCGAGGATTTTCCGCGCAACATGAGGCGCCCACAAACCTGCGCAATTAATGACAGTACGCGCTTCCAAATTAATTTCGGCGTCAGAGCCTACGCGTACTCGCAATACCATACCGGTTGCATTCGTATGCCCTCCCATTACATGGCTATTAAACGCAAATGTTGCGCCAGCATTTTGCGCATCACCTTGTAGCGCTAACATGTAGGCATGGCTATCGATAATTCCAGTCATGGGCGAAAAAAGAGCTGCGACACAAGACAACGCTGGTTCAATCTCTTTGGCTTGCGGAGCAGTGAGCGCAACGACTTCAGTGCAACCATTGACATGGGCTTGCGCGTAAATAGCGGTTAGTTTATCGCGTTGCGTATCAGAGGTTGCAACAATTAGTTTGCCGCACCGTTTATGTCCAATACCGCGTTCTTCACAATAGGCATAAAGCGCATTACGGCCTGCCAAGCATAATTTGGCTTTTAAGCTGTTGCTCGGGTAGTAGAGCCCGGCATGGATTACTTCGCTGTTACGCGAACTACTTTCCATGCCGATGTCTGGATTTGTTTCAATGACGAATACATCCCGTCCTGCTTGCGCTAACTTACGCGCGATTGCCAGTCCAACGACGCCGGCGCCAATGATGATGCAATCAACTTTATCCATGGCGCTCCAGATTAAAACTATACGATATGCAATCCGAAATGGATCGGTTGGCATTTTACTTGAATGTTGAAGGGGAGCCGTGGTTTAAAGCTGGCCATTTGGGTGGCACAGAGGAGCGAATGCCTTCCCTCTAAACGAGGGCTGTGAATCCCATAAACAAAAACGCCAACCGGTGATGGTTGGCGTTTTGCAAACATGGCGATTGCCGACGTCAAGAAGGCGCATGTGGCGGCGCTGCTCGATGCCGTGCTCGCGCGCGGGGTGGCGCGCATGACCAACGTCGTCTTGTCACTGCTGCGGCAACTGTTTCGCTATGCGCTCAGCCGTGACTGGATCGAGACGGACCCGACGGCCGTCCTCTCGAAAAAGGATTTCGGGGGCAAGGAAACCGAGCGCGACCGCGTGCTCTCCACCGAGGAAATCCAGGAACTCGGCTGCAAAATACCGATGGCCAATCTGCAAAAATCGACCGAGGCGGCCATCTGGATCATGTTGTCGACCTGCTGCCGCGTGGGTGAACTCTCCAAGGCCCGGTGGTGCGCGCTCGATATTGATGCCCGCAAGTGGCTCATTCCCCCAGCGAACACCAAGAACCGACGCGAGCATACGGTCGCGCTGTCCGATTTCGCGATCGAACAATTCGAGGCGTTGCGCTCCCTGCAAACTTCCCCAGAGTGGATTTGGTTCTGTCGCATTAATTTGAAACAGGCGAATCTATATGCAAGTGAGGGCATGGGTCCTTATGCAGGACGGACTTGTCCCGCCAATGCATAAAACGGGTCGGCGAAAGACAGGGTTGTGGCGCCTTCGATTGCGCATTGGCCTTTGCGGATCATGGGCATGCGTTCGATGCCGGCCAGGATGGCTCTGGCGGACCGAAAGGATTTGAAGCCGAGCATCGGTCTGGTCACGCGCTGGATGGCGCGATGGCCTTGCTCGACGATGTTGTTGAGATACTTGACCGGACGGACGACGAAACGGAGCGCTGGCATGACGCCGTCAGAAATCAACGGCCCTCAGCAATACAGGGCGCCCGCCATTTGATTCAAGGAGTTTTCGTGCAGCTTGTTCAATTTTCGTTCGCCCAGTATGGAAGGCGTGCAGCAGATCATTTTCATTCATCGACAGCGCGCCGAAATGATCGCGCAGCGCTTCGCATGAAATCTCGCACCACAGATATTCGCCGTCCACTCTGGTCTGGAACGATACGGTGCCCATTGCAGTGACCTTGGGCATTACCATGTTAGGGAAATCGATTTTCATGTCACTCTCCCACTATTTTTGCGGAACGCAATATGGCGATATTAAACGATAGTGACATCAATACGATGTCACACGAGACGTTTTTTGGTTCTGTCGCGTTAGCGAGCTAAAGGCGGAGCGGAGCCGACCGCATCACGTACTCCTCACGCTGGACGGAATTGTCCTGCCAGCGCATAAAATTGATCGGCAAACAACATCCCGTCGCAGCCTGCCATCATGAGCTGTCCTTTGCGAATCATGTGCATGAGTTCGATGCCGGCCAGGATGTTTTTGGCGGACTGAAACGATTTGAAGCCGAGCATCGGTCCGGTCACGCGCTTGATGACACGATGGTCCTGCTCGACGATGTTGTTGAGATACTTGACCTGCCGTATGACGATGCTGTTTTCCAGCCCGTCATTGATGTCATCGATCGCCGCCTTGTTGGCGCCGCTCTTGTCCATCGTGACTTTGGCAGGCACGCTGTTGGCCTGCATCGTCTTGTCAAAAAGCGTTTGGCGGCGGCCTTGTCGCGCTTTGCCGTCAACAGGAAATCGACCGTCTTGCCTGCCTTGTCCACCGCGCGATAGAGATATTTCCAGACGCCTTTGACCTTGATGTAGGTCTCGTCCGTGCGCCAGCTGCCGCCCACCGGACGCTTGTGCTTGCGGAAAGCCTTCTCGAGCAGCGGCAGAAACCGGATTACTCACCGGCTGATCGTCGAATGGTCCACCGACACGCCGCGCTCTTCCATCATTTCTTCGATATGCCGGCAACTCAACGGATACGCCGCGTACCAACGAATGCACACCAATATTACGTCAATGGGAAATCGCATTCCCCTGGTATTGAGGATGTCGACTCCGTCACTTTTCAAAGGCCGCACTCTACCTCATTACTTGGGTGACTGCGCTTAATGCGACAAAACCAATGTGTGGGATATGTGTGGGACAAATCGGGAAATCGCTGAAAACAAAAGAGCCGGCGTGCGCCGGCTCTTTGTAAGTCATTGATTTTATTGGTCGGGGCGAGAAGATTCGAACTTCCGACCCCTTGCACCCCATGCAAGTACGCTACCAGGCTGCGCTACGCCCCGACGAGCTCACGATTATAGCAGAATCGTTGGCGCCTTCGCCACGATTTGTCTATGGGCTACATACTCAATCCAGCTTTGCCTCGGCTTTCTTGATAGTCTCAATTCTGCTCGGAGCCTAAGCTCACGAATACTTTTCGAAATGGAGGAAAAACGGGACAATAGCATCATCCTAAAAAACCACCATCAACGCTATGCAAGCATGTGTGGCACGGATGGTAACTTTTGAATATGCCGATCAATATGCCGATCAAAATCAGCCAACAATTCGACGCTGGCGCCATTGAAGTCTTGCGTGCGGACACTCCGCAAACAATCGATCTCAATATCCGTAAAGATTCTCACGCCGATTTTTCCCAATGGTTTTATTTCCGGCTGCAAGGCGTTCGCGACGAACAATGCATCATGCGCTTCCTGAATGCCGGCCAGGCGACTTATCCGGCCGGTTGGGAAAACTATCAGGCTGTTGCCAGCTATGATCGCGTCGACTGGTTCCGCGTGCCGACCAGTTATGACGGGCAGGTCATGACGGTGACCCATACTCCGGCGCGCGATAGCATTTATTACGCCTACTTCGAACCGTACTCCTGGGAACGGCATCTGGATTTGCTGGGACGTGCGGACGCATGCGCGTACGCGCGGGTCATTGATCTGGGGTGCACCGTGGATGGGCGTGACCTTAATGCGGTAGTGGTCGGCAATCCATCCGCCGACAAAAAGATCTGGGTGATCGCACGTCAGCATCCGGGCGAATCAATGGCAGAGTGGTTCGCCGAAGGCATGCTGGATGCGTTGCTCGATCCTGCCAACGAAACCGCGCAGCGGCTGTTGCAGCATGCAGTGCTATACGTCGTTCCGAACATGAATCCGGACGGCTCGGTGCGCGGTAATCTGCGCACCAATGCGGCCGGCGCCAACCTGAATCGCGAGTGGATGACGCCGTCGCTGGAAACCAGTCCCGAGGTTTTTGTTGTAAAGAATAAGATGCATGAAGTCGGTTGCAATTTGTTCATCGATGCGCATGGCGACGAAGCCTTGCCCTATGTATTCGTCGCCGGCAATGAAATGCTGGAAGACTTCAGGCCGCAACAAGCCGGCGAGCAGGAAGTGTTTTTGGAAAATTTCAAAAAGGCGAATCCGGAATTTCAGACCGAGCATGGCTATCCGGCCAGCAAATATAACGAAAACATGCTGACCCTGGCATCCAAATACGTCGGACATACCTTCAAGTGCATTTCGCTGACGCTGGAGATGCCATTCAAGGACAATGCGAACCGACCCGATCCGCAGACGGGTTGGAGCGGCGCGCGTAGCGCAAAACTGGGGCAGGCGATATTGCAGCCGATATTGCAGGCAATGGAGGCCGCACCGTGAGCATTGAAATCGAGCGCAAATTCCTGACCGTCGATGACCGCTGGCGGTCATTGGTAAAGGGGGTGTCGATTCGGCAGGGTTATCTGTCTTCGCATGCCGATCGCATCGTGCGGGTCCGTATCGAAGGGGCGTCGGCGATGCTGACGATCAAGGGCCGTACGGTCGGCGTCAGCCGCGGCGAATGGGAGTATCCGATTCCATTGGACGATGCCGCGAAATTCCTTAGCGAGCTTTGCGAAAAGCCGATCATCGAAAAAAGTCGCTATCGCATCCCGTACCAAGGCATGGTGTGGGAAGTCGATGAATTTTTGGGCGACAACGCCGGGCTGGTGGTGGCCGAAATCGAGCTTGAAGCAGCCGACCAGCAATTTGCCAAGCCCGACTGGATCGGGGCAGAAGTCACGCATGACAAGCGCTATTTCAATGCGAACCTGCTGCGCCATCCTTATACGCGCTGGTAGAGGGCGCTTTAGCGGTAGCAAGTCGACAATGGCATTGTCGCCGCCACTGGGTGCTGGTGGGCTTCGCCTTTGTGACCGGGAGAAATACGTGATCCATGCAGTCACCGAAATATTTCACTGCTCGATTGCAAGGCAACGCGAGGAGCCCTTCAGCCGACGCCACAGCCGGCTTGACGCAAATCTTACTCAATCTTTTGTTGCGAATAATTCTCATTTGCGTTACGATGACTTCGCTGTGCACTTTTGGCAAGGGTGTAATCGTTGTTGCAACGAGGGTGCCAAGGTAGTGCAGCATTCAATTTAGAGCCTCCCTCTACCGGGAGAGGCTCGTAGCCAGCTAGCTTTTCCAACAAGCGGAAAGCCGCCAGTCAATGATGTTTTGCGAGGGAGCGCGTATGCGCAACCCGTCAGCGGCTGGTGCAAGATGGTTCCCCGTTTTGTCTCCGTTACGATCGCGCCGATTCTTTGAGGGTCTTGGCGCAGCATCGTAGATCGACGTTCCCTTTGCATTGCTTTTCCGGTCTCGCTGAGGAACGTGCACGAAATAACTTCCCGATTTGTCTCGCGGCAGACGGGCGCATTGCAGCGTTGCCCCTCGTTTGTGTAGCCCGCTACACGGCACTCGGGGCGCCTTGCACTGCATCCCGTCCGCCACGTCCAAATCGGGAAGTTATTCCGCGCACATTCCTTAACGCGAGGCTGTAACCGTCGCTTTTCAAAGGAAACCCCCATGTGGGCCAATATCGCTTCTATTGAGGCGCTGGGACTTCTATTGTCTCGCGCTTACTCGCTGGCATCTTGTCTGGAGGGATCGGCATGACTTCATCCATGACGTGGGATCTGTTTGCCGCCGCGGTGGCCTCTCCTCACTATCAGGCTGCGCAACAGCGGGTGCTGCGGCAACTCGTTGAGGCATTGCTGTTCGAGCGCGTGCTTGTTCCAGAAATAACGACAGACGGTCCGGATCGAATGGGCTTCCATATTCCCGGCCGCACACGGGATGGGCGATCGGTCGGTTATCGCTGCTGCGGCCGTATCAGTGAGAGTTTTGGGCGTATCCGCCTGGATGCAGCGCCCCTTGTGCGCATTGGTCCCGAAGGTGCGCGGCCCGTCGCATCGCTGCAGGAGTTCGTGCTTGAAGCAGGACAGATGATCGACACCGACGAGAGCCTGCTGAACCGCTTCCTGCGTGAACTGCAGCAAACGTTGTTGAAAGACACATTGGCACGCTACATGCGTCGGCAAGACGCGCAGGAACGCGATTTGACTGCATTGGAAGGGCAGTTGCAGGACGGGCATCCCTACCATCCCTGCTACAAGTCGCGCGTCGGTTTCGATCCGCTCGACAATGCGGCCTATGGGCCGGAGTTTGCGCCATCGGTGCGTTTGGTGTGGCTGGCGCTGCGGCGTGAGCATGCCACCTTTGCGGCCTGTCATGACATCGACGTACCCGATTTTCTGCGGCGGGAGTTGGGGGAGATGCAGCATGCACATTTCATCGCGAAGCTGCAAAGCGTCGGCCTGATGCCGGAAGACTATCTGCTGTTGCCGGTTCATCCGTGGCAATGGCGCGAAAAGATCGCGACTGACTTTTTTCCATTATTGCAGCGCCGGGATCTGGTCTGGCTGGGGGAGGGCGAGGACGAGTACCGGCCCCTGCAATCGATCCGCTCGCTTGCCAATGCGACTCATCCGGCGGCATCCCATGTGAAGCTGCCGGTCGGTATCGTCAACACATCGGCCGACCGGATTCTGTCCTGCCATAACGTGGAGAACGCGCCGCCGGTGTCGGACTGGCTGTGCGATATTCTCGCGCGTGATGCGGTGCTGCGCGGCACCGGGCTGGTCTTCCTGCGCGAAGTGGTTGGCATTACTTATCGCGATCCCAATCTGCCGCCGTCCCTGCAAGCGCAGCAGTACGGCATGCTGGGCGCGGTGTGGCGCGAGAGTGTCGACAACGCTCTGCAAACGGGTGAGTCGGCGGCGCCTTTTTCCGGCCTGTGCCAATGCGAAGCGGATGGACAACCGTTCATCGCGCCATGGGTCGAGCAATACGGTCTTATGCCGTGGCTCGATGCACTGCTGGAGGCGTCGCTGCCGCCGCTCGTCCACCTTCTCTATGCGCACGGCATCGGCATGGAAGCCCATGCGCAGAATATCGTACTGATGCATTCCGAAGGTAAGCCGTGCCGTATCGCGTTGAAGGATTTGCCCGGCGGCCTGCGCTTCGTGCGCACGTATCTGGCCGATCAAGAGCGTTGCCCGCAGCTGGTGCCGACGCCATCGTTTCGCAAGCAGGTCAACGCCACCGCAGGGATGGAAACGGTTGTGCCGGAAGAGGTGCGGGATTACTTTCACGACGCGGTGTTCTTCATCAATTTCGGCGAACTGTCGCTGTTCCTGCGCGCGCATTACGGATTGACGGAAGCCGACTTCTGGGCACGCGTCGCGGCTTGCATCTTTGCTTATCAGGCGCGCCATCCCGAACTGGCATCGCGCTTTGCCGCCTTCGACCTGTTCGCGCCGACGATTCAGGTGGAGCAGTTGGCCAAGCGCCGGTTGTTTGCGGAAACCGAAGCACGCCTGCAGCCGGTATCGAATCCCTTGCATCGCCATCGCCGGCAAGCCGTGAAAGAGGCGGCGTGGAAAGGGGTTGCATGCAAAGGGGCTGCGTAAATATGCGCCGGATTGTCGCCGCGACGCTCGCGGGCCACTTCGCCGCTGCGTTTGCCGCGCTGGGCATGCCGCCGTTTTACGATCGCATCCTGCGTGAAGCGCTGGGCAGCGATGCCACTTACCTGGCCGGCTGGTTCTTCGTTATTCCGACGTTGTTGGCGGCGTTGTCCAATCCGTGGTGGGGTGCGCTGGCCGATCGATTCGGAAAGAGGCGCTTATTGCTGCGTGCCCATCTCGGACTGGCGGCGAGCTTCTGGCTGACGAGCCTGGCCGGCAACGCGTGGGAGTTCGGCGCGGCACTTGCATTGCAAGGCGTACTCGGCGGCACCTTCGCCGCTTCGAATGCCTATCTCGCCACCGTGGTGTCCGGTCATCGTCTGACCCGCTTGCTGACCTTGATGCAGGGTTCGGCGCGTGCCGCATTGTTCGCCGGACCGGCATTCATGGGCGTGCTGGTCCACGGTACAGAGCCATTGCTGATGTATCGCTATCTCGCGGTGCTGCCTGTGGTATCGGCGCTGCTGGTCTGGTGGCTGCCATCCGGTGAAGCGCAGCAAGCGTCGTCCTCTGCAACGCCGCCGCAAGTAAGCGACAGCAGCGCGACCGATGAGGCTATTCCACCGTTCCATTTGTACTTCTTGCAGTTTGTTTTCATCTTCGCCACGGTCATCACGTTTCCGTACTTCGTTCCCTATGCGGAGCATACGCTGCCGAATCTGCCGGCGGCAGCGCCGGGTCTTCTGTTCGGCCTGCCGCATCTGACGTATCTGTTTTGCGCGCTGCCGATGTCGCGTTACCTCGGGCGGCAACGTTTGCTCGTTACGCTGCTTGCCAGCCAGGCGCTGCTTGTCGCGACTCTGCTGGGACAGGCATGGAGTCATGATCTGGCGGCGATGGTTGGTTGGCGCATCGTGATGGGGATCGCGATGACCGCCAGTTACATCGCCTTGCACGGACTGGTCGCAGCCATCACCGATGCCGGTAACGCCGGCCGCCGCTTCGGCTCGCTTGAGGGAAGCACCAAGTGGGGCGCAGTCGCAGCCGGATTGGCCGCAGGCGTCGCTGCTACTCATTGGGGCTTGCAGGCGCCTTTTCTGATCGGCGCCGTCACGCTGGGCATCACCAGCATCCAACTCTTTTTACTCATGTCCCGGCAATGCCGGGGTGCTTTCAAACAGCCAGCGCGCACCACCGATTGATCATGCGGCCAGCCATCAACTGTTATGGAGTAGTCATGTCGACTTTTGCTTTGCACCTTAGTCCGAGTATGTCGGCGGCGTATTGCGCCGCCAGCCAGCGCAGCCTGGAAACCCTGCTCAATTGTTATTGCCGCGAAGTGGCGATCCCCGAAGGCCATGCCAGCGTTGGCCCCTTGTTCGGCCATAACGACTGGCCGCTGGCGTTGCGCTGTGCGTTGGCGACCGGCCAAGCCTTGCATATCCTGCTGCCGCGCCTGGACAGCCGGGTTGTGGTCGCGGTGCAGCACGATTCGCCCACCGGCAATTATCGTTATCTGTCTGCAGTGTATTGCAAGGCAGCCGGACAGCCTTGGGCGCTGCTCGACTGGCGCGCGCTGGCCTACCTGGTCATACGCGATCTGGCGGCGAAAAATAAGCAGCCGTTTAACGACGAGCTGCTGGCGCAAATCGAGGATAGCGTGCAAGTGACGACCGCCATTCTCGAAGCGCCATGGCCGAATGCGATCCCATCGGACCCGTTGTCGGCTTACCTGGATTCCGAACAATCGCTGACCTATGGACACCCATTCCACCCCGCGCCGAAAAGCCGCCAGGGTTTTAATGCGGAAGATTTACGCCGCTATTCGCCGGAATTGCGCGGCGGCTTTCCATTGCACTATTTCGCGGTGCAGCGCGATGCGGTGCATGAGCAATCGACGTTGGACAAGGCATGCACCGACATCGTTGCCGCGCAGGCGCCGCAAGGATTGGTGGCCGACGGCGATTACCTGCTGATCCCCGCGCATCCATGGCAAGCACGCTGGCTGCTGGAGAAGCCGCTGATCACCGAAGCGATGCGCGACGGACGCATTCGCCATCTGGGCGCGCAAGGCGAGTTGTACTACCCGACGTCGTCGGTGCGTACGCTTTACCAGCCAGGCAATCCGTATTTTTACAAGTTCTCGCTGCATGTGCGCCTGACCAATTGTGTACGCAAGAACGCCGTGTATGAACTGGAAGGCGCATTGCAGGTGAACCGCATCATGGCCCGCGTGATTCCCGAATTGCGAGAACGGTTCCCCGGTACTGCGATCATGGCAGAACCCGCGTTCCTGTCGGTGGATTTGAAGGATGGCGATGCCGATCGCAACCGCGAAATCACCGAAGGCTTCGGCTTGATTTTGCGCAGCAATTTCGATAAACACAATCTATTGCCGGGTGCGGTGCCGCTGTTGGCCGGTGCGCTGTTCGGCAATCATGTGCTGGGCGAGGCACGCTTGACGGCGCTGCTGCAGAAGATCGCCGAACGGGAAAGCATGACGACGGAAGCGGTGACGGTGGAATGGTTCTCGCGCTATGTGCAGCAGATGATGTATCCGGTGCTGCACTGCTATTTCGCGCATGGCGTGGTGTTCGAGCCGCACTTGCAAAATGTCGTGATCGGTCTGGTCGCCGACTGGCCGGCGCAAGTGTTCCTGCGCGATTTCGAGGGCGTGAAGCTGGTGTCGGAACACTGGGCGGCCGATGCACTGTCCGGTGTGAGCCAGCGTGCGCGGGACGCATTGTGCTACGACCGCGAGCAGGGCTGGAAGCGCATTGCGTACTGCCTGTTCGTCAATAATTTTTGCGAGGCGATCCATCAGCTCGGCGCCGGCAAGCCTGCTTTGCAGCAGACGCTGTGGCGACAAGTGCGCCGCCATCTGCAGCACTATCAGCTTGAACATGGAACATCGGCATCGGCTGCACGCATTGCTTCCGTATTGGCGGGGGAACCTCTGCCAAGCAAGGGCAATCTGTGCAACCGTTTCCTGAAACAGGCCGATCGGGCAGCGGACTATGTGCCGTTTGCCAATCCATTGGCTGCGTTCATGGAGCGTCCGGTATGAGGCTCGACTGGGAACGCATTATTGCGGCAACGCGGCAAGCGCATGCCGACGCCGATGCGCCGTTGTGCGCCTATCTGTATGACCTGAAGGCGCTGGGGCGCCACGCCGCACACCTGCGCGAAGGCTTGCCGAAGCACTGTGATTTTTTCTATGCGATCAAGGCCAATTCCGATTTGCCGCTGCTGGCGACGCTGGCGCCGCGGGTGGATGGCTTCGAAGCATCCTCCGGCGGCGAAATCGCATGGCTGCAACAACATTTTCCGCATGTCCCGGTGATCTTCAGCGGACCGGGAAAACTGGATGCCGAACTCGAACTGGCGTTGAAACATGGCGCCACAGTGCATGTGGAAAGCCTGCATGAACTGGAGCGTCTGGCTGCGCTCGCGCGCGCGACAGGCCAGTCGGCATCGATCCTGCTACGGGTCAATCCGCCATTGGCCGAGCTGGCCACCACCTCGCTCGTGATGGGTGGCAAGCCAACTCAGTTCGGCATCGCGATCGAGCATTTGCCCGCGTGTCTGGAACGTCTGCGACAGGAACCGGCACTGGTGCTGCGCGGGTTCCATTTTCATCTGCTGTCGCATCAGCTCGATGCGGACAAACATTTGCAACTGCTGTCCGCTTATCTGCGGCAGGCCAGGCAGTGGTGTGCGGAATACGGCTTGCGCATCGAGCATATCAATGTCGGTGGCGGCATCGGCGTCAATTATCGGGAACCGCAGCAGCAGTTCGATTGGCCGCGTTTTTCCGAAGGGTTGGCCAATCTGCTGGCCGAAGAATGGAAAGCGGACGACGGGCGAGACGTCCCGCGGTTGCGTTTCGAACTGGGCCGCTTCGTCAGCGCCTTTTGCGGCTATTACGCCACCGAGGTACTGGACATCAAGCAGGCGGGAGAACGCGCGTTCGCCGTCGTGCGCGGCGGCACGCACCACTTCCGCACACCGTATGCGCAAGGTCACAGCCATCCGTTCCGCGTGTTGCCTATAGAGGATTGGCATCGGCCCTATTCGCGTCCCGCAATCCGCTCGCGCCCGGTGACCGTCGCGGGCCAGCTCTGCACGCCGAAAGATGTGCTTGCCAGCGAGGTCCCGGTCGATCAATTGCGGGTCGGCGATCTGCTGCTGTTTCCGTATGCAGGCGCCTACGCATGGCACATCTCGCACCATGATTTTCTGCGCCATCCGCATCCGCAGCATATCTATCTGCAGGAAGAAAAGCAGATTTAGTTCTCACGATTTTTTAACATCACAAGAAGGAAAAATAGTCATGCAACACCGTCCTTTCCAGCCCCGCGTCCTGGCACTCGCCATCGCGGCACTGTTCTCTCATCTTGCTCACGCTGCAGACACCGAACTTGCGCCTGTCGTCGTCAGGGCGGCAGGCGCGACCGATTCGGTACATGGCAGCGGCGGTAGCGCCACCAAGCTGGATGTGCCGCTACGCGACGTGCCGCAGGCGGTCCAGGTCGTCAGCAAGGAACTGATCCGGGAGCAAGGTGCGCTGGAAATGAAGGATGTGCTGCGCAATGTCAGCGGCGTCGCGCCATCCCAAGGGGAAGGGCGGCGCGATCAGTTTTATATTCGCGGTTTCGACGCCACGCGCGACACCTTGGTCGATGGCATGCGCGACGACAGCTTGTACTTCCGCGATCTCGGCAACGTGGAACGGGTTGAGGTGATCAAAGGCCCGGCCGCGGTATTGTACGGACGGGGATCGGCCGGCGGCGTCATCAACCGCGTTACCAAAAAGCCATTGCGTCAAACGGTACGCGAAGCCGCGCTGACCTTGGGGAGCGACCAGTTGCGCCGGCTTGATGTCGATCTGGGCGGCGCACTCGGATCGCAAGCGGCCTTTCGCCTCACCGGTGCGCATGAAGCGGGGGATAGTTACCGCGACATCGTGCATTCGGAACGGTCGGTGCTGGCGCCTTCCATCGCCTGGTTCGCCGGAAAAGATACCAGCTTCCTGCTGCAAACCGAATTCCTGCACCAGCGCCGCACCCCGGATCGCGGCATCCCGTCGCTCAATGGTGTGCCGGCTGCTGTACCGGTCGGCAATTTCTATGGTGAAAAGGGCGACTACGCGACTACCGATGCGCGCAATGCGCGTTTCAATGTCGAACATGCGGTCAATGACAAGCTGACGCTGCGTAATAATTTCCAGTATTCGACCTTGTCGCTGGATGCGATCAACACGCGCACCCTCGGCCTCACCGCCGACAATACCCAGGTGCGCCGTCAGATCACGTACTTCCCGCAAGATCAGACCAACATCCTGAATCAGACCGAAGCAGTCTATCAACTGGATGCCGGCGCAATTCGGCATACGCTGCTGGCCGGGGTAGAGTTGGGGCATCAAAAAGCCGGCCGGCTGGTACGCGCCGCTGCCGCCAACACGGTCAGTTTGCAAACGCCGCAACACGGTGCGGCCATGCCGAATCCGGCAAGCTTGCCCATGACGATCGACAGCGGTTTCAAAGCCGATACGGCGGCGCTTTACGCGCAGGATCAACTCTCGTTCGGTTCTCGCTGGAAGGCGTTGGCGGGTGTGCGTTTTGATCGCTTCAAGCAAACGCAGGATAACCATCTTACCGGCCTGGTCCAGAACCGCATCGATTCGGTCTGGAGTCCGCGCGTGGGCATCGTCTATCAGCCTAACGACGCGCATGCGCTGTATGGCAATGTGAGCCGTTCTTTCCAGCCTGTGGGCAACGACTTGTTCTATAACGGCACGGATTTCGCGCAGATCAAGCCGGTTGAATCGCTGCAGCAGGAAGTGGGCGCCAAGAGCGAATGGTTGAACGGCCGCTTGTTGTCCACCGTTGCGCTGTACCAGATCGCGCAACGCAACGTGGTCACCATGGACCCGACCGATCCTGCCGGATTGCGTCAGGTGCAGACCGGCGAACAGCAAAGCAGGGGACTCGAAGTGGATTTGTCCGGCACCATCCGGCGGGGTTGGAAAGTATTCGCGAATTACACCTTGAACCTGGCGCGCATCACGCAATCCAATAATTTTGCGGTTGGCAATCGCCCCGCCAATATTCCCAAGCATGCAGCGGGCTTATGGACCAGCGTCGAGTTGGGTCACGGGTTTACCGTGGGTGGCGGCGCATTTTATGTGGGCGACCGTTATGCGGTAGAGGACAACACGGTCAACCTGCCTTCCTACGTGCGGGTCGATGCCATGCTCGCTTATAAGGCGAAAAATTGGGAGGCAGGTTTGAACCTCCATAATCTCGCCAACCGCACCTATTACGAGTCGGCCAACAATAACCATCAGATCCAGCCGGGTGCGCCGCGCAACGCGATGCTGTACGTGCGGGCGAAAATCTGACGGCATTGCCGGGCGATTTAATGTGATCCACTGCGGAGTCAACGGGCAATGGCATCCTCATTTTGTCGCATTGAGTCGAAGGATGGGTTGCGCTGCGCTCTACCCATCCTTCTACTGATATTGTTTCACTAGGGAAATTCCTGCACGATCTTCATTCATCCCTACACGTAAACCAAGATTGCCTGATGGACACATAAACGGGGTTCGGGCACGCTGAGATGCTCAATTGCAGCATCCGGATGGGGTTTTTCTGACGCGGATTATGGCTTGTATGACCGCGGACCGCCAATCTGGATCAATCGACTATGGCTATCCGATTCCTGTTTCGACTCCGCCGTTCGATCATGACGCTTCTGCCCGCCGGGGCCGCCATGGCGGCCGCGTTTGCGTTCAAGGAATACGGCTCGGGACTGCACGGTGTCGCGATTGACGGAATCGATCTGTCGATCATGGCTTTTGCTGTCCCGGTCTTCTGCGTCCTTGGCTTGGCCATCGCAGGCAACTTGCGCAGATGCAAGCAGTTGAAGCGGGAATTGCGGCACAACCGGAGGATGCTGGAACAAACGCAGCGCATTGCGCAGATCGGAAGCTGGGAATTCGACCCGGCAAACAATCATTGGACCTGGTCGGATGAGGCCTGTCGCATTTTCGAGATCGCTCCCGCTTCATGTACTGTCTCGCGTGCCGCCTTCCTGAACGCGATTCACCCCGATGACCGGGACCGGGTGATTGCGGCCTGCGACGATGCGAGGGAAAACGGTTCTTCCCGCGTCGTCGATTATCGCTTGCTGTTCCCCGATGGGCGAGTCAGGGATATTCGCGAACGCTACGAGCCCTGGTTCGACGCAAACGCCAACCGGTACCGTCTGCTCGGTGCCGTGCAGGACATCACGGAAGTCAAGTTGGCCGAGGCCATGCTTGAAAACGAGAAGGCGCGCCTGCGAACTTTTATCGACACGATTCCCGACCTGGTGTGGATCAAGGATACGGAAGGGGTCTACCTTGCCTGCAACCCGGTCTTCGAGAGCTTTTTCGGCGCTACGGAGGCCGACATCGCAGGCAAGACCGACCATGCTTTCGTCGATCCCGGGTTGGCCGCCTTCTCCCGGCAGCAGGACATGGATGCCATCGTATCGGAACGCCCGTGCGTGAACGAGGAGTGGGTGACTTTCGCATGCGACGGCCGGCGGGCACTGCTGGAAACCATCAAAACGCCGTTTCGCGATGACCAGGGCCGCATCGCCGGGGTCCTGGGCATCGGGCGCGACATCACCGAACGCAAGCGCATGGCGGATGCCCTGCACAGGCGCGAGCAGGAGTTTCGAACCATCGCGGAAAACTCACCGGACGTGATTGCCCGCTACGATCGCGACGGGCGCTACCTGTATGCCAATCCAGCGCTGCAAAAGCTTGCCGGCATTCCGGGCGATGCTTTCCTCGGCCGGACGCAGCTCGAACTCACGCAAGGAAAGATTTCTTTCCAGGCATTTGAGGAAAAGCGCAAGGAGGCACAGGAAACCGGGCGCGAAACCGAGGTCGAACTGATCGAAGACAGCATTGAGGGCATATTCAGGCCGCTTTGCGAACACATCCGTTTTACGCCGGAATTCGGATCTGACGGAACAGTGGTCAGCGTGCTGGCCATCGGCCGCAATATCGGCCAGCTCAAGGCGGCGGAGCGGTACCTGAGGAGGTCGCGCGCTTTGTTGCAGACCCTTGCCGCCCGCGAGGAGAAAGCGCGCGAACAGGAGCGCAAGCGCGTGGCCTGGGACATGCATGAGGAACTGGGACAGAACCTGGTTGCGCTGCGCATCAATTTCCAACTGTTGAACGATCGGCTGGGCAATGACGCCGCTTGGTTGCAGGAGCGGCTGGAGTCGTCCAAGGAATTGCTTGATTGCTCGATCCGGGTGGTACGTGATGTGGCGGCTGCGCTGCGGCCGAGCGTGCTTGATCTCGGTATCGATGTCGCGCTCGAATGGCTGGCCGAAAAATTCATGGAGAAAAACGGCATCCAGACCAAACTCCGCCTCGGAGAGCAGGGCATTGTCTTGAATGACGAATACGCGACGGCGATTTTTCGCATTGTCCAGGAGGCGCTCGACAACGTCTCCCGGCATGCGCAGGCGACGGCGGTGGAAATCGCGCTGGAACGCAGGGAGATTGAATATCTTCTGGAGGTACGGGACGACGGCAAGGGATTCGATCTCGATACACCGAAGGAAAAGACCCTCGGCCTGGTCGGCATTCAGGAACGCGCGCGACGACTCCATGGCAAAGTCGCGATATTCAGCGCTCCCGGCGCAGGCACGGTGATCGAGGTCCGCATTCCTGTGCACGCTATATCGGCCAGCGACACCTAATTCTATTTCGCATTAGAAGCGGCATTAATAATCTTCAAGTTGCTCAAGGCGACAGTATTCCAGCCACCGTATCGGTGATCGATGGGTAAGATTTTTCCTACATCACTAAGGTATGTCCTAACGGAAAATCCTGCCGCCTTACATCACAACCAAGATTGCCTGATGGAAAATTTTAGCGGCATTGCAGATACTATTCATGCGAAGCGGCACACGAAGAGCAGCATTTTCCAGAGCTCACGCCTAGTGTGCCGTACCGAACGAATCGACAGCAGGAGGCCGCGGAATGCACGGCTAGAACAGCATGCGGCGCATAGCGGTGTACGGACTCCGGCAGTTGCCAACGCGAGCGTCACTTTTTTTGATGGAGAAAGAGCATGGCCAAATCGATCATGATCGTGGACGACTCCGCATCGCTGCGGCAGGTGGTGAGCATCACGCTCAAGGGAGCCGGATATGAGGTGCTTGAAGCGCGCGACGGCAACGACGCATTGTCCAAACTCACCGGACAAAAGATTCATCTCATCATCAGTGACGTCAACATGCCAAACATGGATGGAATCAGCTTTGTCCGGGCTGCCAAGCAACTGGCTGCGTACCGTTTCACTCCGGTCATCATGCTGACGACCGAAGCGCAGGAATGCAAGAAGCAAGAAGGGCAGGCCGCCGGTGCCAAGGCATGGATGGTCAAGCCGTTTCAACCCGCGCAGATGTTGTCGGCGGTTTCCAAGCTGATCATGCCGTGAGCGGCTGCCGGCTGAAACGGCTTCTTCATCAACAGGAGAAACCG
>CAMLDH010000024.1 GCA_946478765.1 uncultured Oxalobacteraceae bacterium
CTGGTGGGTGCTGAGAGGCTCGAACTCCCGACCTACGCCTTGTAAGGGCGCCGCTCTACCAACTGAGCTAAGCACCCGAAATTCACTGCTTAGTCAGTCAAACAATGCTGGCGTGTGTCATCACGCCTGAAGGGGGCGAATTATACAGCAGATTAAAAAATTTGGCGAGTGGCTTGGCTAAGAGAATCAATTGGCGTTGCCGATGCCAAGGTTCCAGCCCGCCGATAGGCCGATATGATGCGTAGCAGCCGGCCGATGAAAATGCCGTTGAACATACCGTACAGCGCGCATGCCGCCATGACGAAGCCGGCATCCTGTCGGTAGTCCGGATGGCGTGCCAGCGTCACGGCCACCACGTATTTGGTGAAGAAAATTCCCATCATCAATGTCAGCGGCCTCCAGCTTCCGCGCTGGAATACCACGCCCCGCTCCGGATGCGCAATGATCTGGTTGCGGCCGGTGGCAAACCAGGCGATGGCACCGGCGGCGGCAACGCATGCGAGCCAGACCTGCATCGCCCCGATCTGGGGGCCGAAGGAAGACGCGATTCCCTGAATCGACAACGCCAGCATCACGAGCGGGATGATGAAGACCTTCCTGAACGCAATTTCCCGGTCGACACTGGCCATCATGCCACGGTAGATCAGGAATGCCAGCAGTGCCCACACCCACAATGGCGTATTGGCAATAATTTGTCCCAGCATATTGTTCTCCTTGTCAAAATCGATGCAATGCAGGCATTTTGCCCATCCCGCCGATGGATAAAAATACGCTTGCGACGAAACAGGGAAAAAAGCGGATGAAGCGCCGAATTTCCGGCGTAAAGCAGATTTGCTGAAGCGGCCGGCGGCAGTCTTGGAGAAACAGTTGATCGCCTTCAAAGATGACACCGGTAACGCCGACCCGTACGGTGCTTTTGCATATCATGGCGCAACGGCCTGGAAAATGTGGCGGCGCA
The DNA here is from genome assembly GCA_946478765.1 of uncultured Oxalobacteraceae bacterium. The sequence continues at coordinate 959 of CAMLDH010000024.1, forward strand.
AAAGCCTGAAATCCTTTAACGGCGCGTACAATTGATCGGCCGATGATCCAAGAAAGTCGCATGCCATGACCGATACCGCCTTCGAGCAGATCCTGTTTCCCGCGATCGAACCCTACCAGACCGGCAGGCTGCCGGTGGATGAATTGCACACCCTGTATTGGGAAGAATGCGGCAACCCGAATGGCGTCCCGGTATTGTTCCTGCATGGCGGGCCGGGCGGCGGCCTGACCCCCAAGCATCGCCGTTTTTTCGACCCGGCCTATTACCGCATTGTCTTGTTCGACCAGCGCGGCGCCGGCAAGTCGACGCCGCTGGGCGAATACCGCAATAACACGACGCAGCTGCTGATCGCCGATATCGAACGCCTGCGGCACATGCTCGGCATCGCGCAATGGCTGGTGTTCGGCGGCTCGTGGGGCTCGACCCTGGCGCTCGCCTACGGACAGGCGCATCCGGAGTGTTGCACCGGCTTTGTGCTGCGCGGCATTTTCTTGTGCACGCGCGCCGAAATCGACTGGTTCCTCAATGGCGTCAAATGGTTTTATCCCGAGGAGCATGCGCAATTCGTCGCGCCGATTCCGCGACATGAACGCGACGACCCTTTGCGCGCCTACCAAAAGCGGCTATTCAGCGAAGATCCCGCGATCTATCTGCCAGCCGCGCGTACCTGGAGCCGCTACGAAGGCAGTTGCCTGTTTTTGCGGCCCGATCCGGAAGCAATCGAGCAATTCAGCTCGGAAGCCGTCAGCCTCGGCCTGGGACGGCTGGAAGCGCATTATTTTTTAAACAACGGCTTTTTTACGGAAGATCAGTTGATCCGCAATGTTGACCGCATCCGGCATTTGCCGGCCGTGATCGTGCAGGGACGCTACGATATTGTGTGTCCTCCATTGTCGGCATATCGTTTGCATGAAGCATGGCCACAAGCGAAGTTTCACATGATTGCCGATGCCGGTCATGCCGCGACAGAGCCGGGCACCGCGGCTGCGCTGGTGGCAGCGACCGAGCAGTTCAAGACTCAAGGCAGGTTCGATTGAAAAGTGCAGGGCAGCAGACCGGAGTCGGATCGCAATAGTAGCGCCCCACCAAAAAAGCAAGCGTGCCATCCTGTAGGCTGGCCGCAATTCTCTTTGCCCCGAGGAGGTTGTATGAGCGCCGCAATAAAAAAATATCGTCTGGTCACGCGCAGCGATTTCGACGGTCTGGCGTGTGCCGTACTGCTGAAACATCTCGACATGATCGATGAAATCAAGTTTGTCCATCCGAAGGATATGCAGGACGGCAAAATCGAGTTGAGCGAACGCGACGTCACCACCAATCTGCCGTATGTGCCGGGCGTGTACCTCGCTTTCGACCACCACCTGTCGGAAACTATCCGCAATACCGGCGAGCGCCCCAACCACGTGATTCATCCGGAATCCCCTTCGGCGGCGCGCGTCGTGTATGACTATTACGGCGGCAAAAAAGCGTTCCCCGCCTCCTGGGACGAGATGATGGCGGCGGTCGACAAGGGCGACTCGGCGCAGTTCAATCGCGATGAAATCCTGCATCCGCAGAAATGGGATTTGCTGAACTTCCTGATGGATGCGCGCACCGGCCTCGGCCGCTTCCACGAATTCCGCATTTCCAATTACAACCTGATGATGGATTTGATCGAGTACTGCAAAAATCACACGATCGATCAGATCATGCAGTTGCCCGACGTGAAGGAGCGGGTCGATTTGTACGTCGAGCACACGGAAAAATTCAAGGACCAGATCAAGCGCTGCGCCATCGTGCGCAAGAATCTGGTGGTGCTGGATTTGCGCAATGAAGAAACGATTTATGCAGGCAACCGGTTCATGATTTATGCGCTGTATCCCAACACCAACATCTCGATCCATGTGCTGCGGGGTTTGAAGAACCAGAATACGGTATTCGCAACCGGCAAGTCGATCATCAATCGCAGCGCCAGGACCAACATCGGCGAGTTGATGCTGCAGTATGGCGGCGGCGGCCATGAGAATGCGGGCACCTGCCAGGTCGACAATGACAAGGCAAGTGAGGTGCTGGAAATACTGGCCGCGAAGATCAATGCCGATGGCTGAACCTCGGTTTCACCGAGCTGTGCAACCGCGTCATCATGGGCTCGATGCATACCGGCCTGGAAGACCGTTTTACAATTGACGGCGCGGCTATGCGTTAAATCGCACTCGCCGCGAGCGCCCGCGTACGATGAAATTCGCGGGATGTGAATCGAACAATGCGCTGCGACTTTGTGCATTACATCCGAACCTTGGTGCAGCGTACCGGTCCAATTCCGACACGATGCGCATAGGACATATGAAATGCGGTGGCGATACGGCTTTCCATCTCAGGCTTGGATATCATGAAAACAGCGCTCGTCATATTTTCTACCGCATGCCTGCTGGCCGGCTGCGCCAGTCATCCGTCAGACAAAGTCGCCACGGCGCCAAGCAAGCGCGAACCTGCTGCAAGCACCTCGAAAGACACATCGACCGCTACCTCGCGCGCATTAACGCTGGCTGGTTACAAGCAGGACTTGGCGCAGCGCATCGCGGACGTCAATGCAGACAAGGTGTACCCCGGACGGCCACAGGCGCTGTTGCGCTCCGTGATCGTGGTGAAATATGCGGTCGACGCGGGCGGCCACTTGATGCGCAGCGAAATCATCCGCTCCAACCACGATAATGGCACCGAAACAACGGCGTTGGCGTCGTTGCGGAAAAGCGCGCCCTTTCCGAAACCCGCTTCGCATTTGCTGAACCATGGCCGCATTGAAATTTCAGAGACCTGGCTGTTCAATAACGATGGCCGCTTCCAGTTGCGCACTATCGCACAACCGCAGATGAACGAGTAGTGCAGGCACCGGCCACCTCTGTCGAAATCCCCGTCAGTGATCGGCTGTTTGCGTAGGACTTGAGCCATATTGCAGCAATTCCACACTAAAAGTTACAACATGGATACATCTACGCCGGTAACGATCCTGGTTGTCCATGCAGGTATTTCCATATGGGAATAACGGCGAACGATAAGGTCTTTTGCGCGCGCGTTGTTACAGACTTTTACATTCCAAAAAAGCCATTGTCATTCAAGGACTTGTAACGGGTTTTCAGAAATTGCCTGGCGCTTGAGGCGTCCCGGCCTGAACGCGCAGCGGGTCAGCGCATCCAAACATTGCATCAAGGATGCATTCCATTAATTTCAGGAGTTAAAGATGACGTTAAAAACCACGATTCAAACACTGTCGTTCATTATCGCCGCATCAACAGCTTCGCTCGCGCTGGCGAGCGGCTTGGGCGCTGGTGCCGATGCCGATGCAAAAGTAGGCGCACCGGTCGGCGGACAACCTGCCGCGACCGTATTGGGCAATGCGCCAACCGCTGCAACCGACACCGCCAAAGACGTCAAGGGCACCGCCAATGCAACAGCCGATACCACCGGCGCAACTGCGGATGCAGCAGCGGACAAGAGTGCCGCTGCCAATGCCGACACTCGCCTCGCTGACCGGAAAGCCAAGTCGAGGAAGGCCAAGTCGGGCAAGTCACAGACTGCTGACGATGCAAAAGCCGGCGCCGGCGCGAATGCGAAAGGCGATGCCTCTTCCGGTTCATAACCGGACCTTGCATCACTGAACAATACGGCGGCCTGCGGGCCGCTTTTTTTACGCCGCTTTTCCTGGCGCGCTCACCATCGGCGCTTCACCGGACGGCCAGGCCACATCGTAGTACGGGTCGCCGATGCATCGGCCGCTGCGGAAGTGCTGGCCAGCGGCGAGGTGAGCATTCGGGCGCGCGGACAGTTTTTGTGAGCGGCATTTGACCCCGCATTCGATGACGCAGTCCAACATCGTTTTTCTCTGCGCGCGCGCAAATCCGCGCAAGCGATGTTTGCCGCAGCCCGATTAATCTGCTTAAATGACATCAAGGCCCATCGGGATTTCAAAAAATTAATCAGGACAGATGATATGGCCACCATAGATTGTCAGCGTCCGCCCAAGCTCTATCGATATTCAGAGCGACGCTGGCTGGAGCGTTCCTTGGCCTTGGGCGAATTTCGTTTGCGGCCTGCCGCCGACGATATCAAGCACAGCCATTCGCGCGCAAGCCAGCATATTTTGCCGTTTGGATCGACTGCAGCGCGCGGCGCGGCACCGGCCAGTTATCTCACGCTGAGTCTGGCGCAAGCATGGGATGAAATGCTGTTCGATGAATTTTCCGGCGCCGACTGTTGCCTCGTGATTCATGACGCCGAAGAGTTTGGCGAGCGCATTCACCGCGCGGCGCAGCGCGCGCTGCCGAACTGGGCCGGCATCGACGCGGCGATTTCGTATGGCGTGCCGAGCCGTCTGGGCGCGGCGTTTTCGAAGGCCAAGCAGTATGCCCATCAGAAAGAATGGCTGTTTGCATGGCGTCCGATGCAAGCGACGATGTCGCTCAATCCGGTGGTAATCCAGATCGGCAATATCGAAGGCATTGCGGAGGTGCGCGTAAAAGCGGCGTGAAATTGTCGTTTGCGCGTAACGCTGGGACGGTGTTTTTTGAGGGGTCGATGAAAACATCGTTTCCCAAGCATTTTTTCGCGCTCAACGGCAATTTCGTTGGCATCTGCACGGAAAATGCATTCACTCATCGCCGTGTTGCAAGCCATCTCCTTTTCCTCCGACCAATCATTTATTTGATCCGTCATGCGGCGTGGTGCTCCGGCAGAGTAAAGTTGCGCAAGCAGCCAGACGCTCGGATTGCAGGCCCTATGCCAGGCATTGCCGGCATGCGGCCGCGTCGGCTTTCCAGAGGAAATACCGAATGAATACATTGACAGTCGATGTCGCGGTCATCGGTGCCGGTACAGCCGGCTTGGCGGCGTATCGCGCGGCCCGCTCGCACGGCAAACGGGTGGTGCTGATCGAGGGCGGACCCTACGGCACCACTTGCGCGCGGGTCGGCTGCATGCCCAGCAAATTACTGATTGCCGCCGCCGATGCCGCGCATGCCATCGGCGCGGCGTCCGCCTTCGGCGTGCATGCCGGCCCATTGCGCATTGACGGCAAAGCGGTGATGGCGCGGGTACGGGCCGAGCGCGACCGTTTCGTCGGTTTCGTGCTGGACGGCGTCAATAAAATCGCCGCCGGCGATCGTCTGCGCGGTTATGCAAGATTTCTCAATGCCCGGCAGTTGCAGGTGGATGAACACACCATCGTCAATGCCGAGCGCATCGTCATTGCAACCGGCTCCAGTCCGCAGATCCCGCCGGAACTGTGCGCGTTGGGCGAGCGCGCGGTGGTCAGTGACGACGTGTTCGAATGGCGGGATCTGCCGGCATCGGTCGCGGTGATGGGCATCGGCATCATCGGCCTCGAACTGGGCCAGGCGCTGCACCGGCTGGGCGTGCGGGTGGCGCTGTTCGGCCGCAGCGACCGGCTGGCACAGTTGAGCGATCCGGCGGTACGCGATACCGCGGCGCGCGTACTGGGCGCGGAGCTGGACCTGCGGCAGCGCACCGAAGTGCGCGGCGTGCAGCGCGACGGCACTGGCGTGCTACTGCATTCGCGCAGCCCCGACGGCAGCGAGCGCACCGAACATTACGACTATGTGCTGGCCGCCGCCGGCCGCATGCCCAATGTCAGCGGCCTGGATCTGAAACACACTGGGCTGGCGCTCGATACGCGTGGTCTGCCGCTGTTTGATTCGCACACCATGCAGTGCGGAGACAGTGCGATTTTTATCGCCGGCGACGTCAGCAACGAGCGTCCGCTGCTGCATGAAGCGATGGACCAGGGCCGCATTGCCGGCGACAATGCCGGGCGCTATCCGCAGGTGCATCCGGGTTTGCGCCGCAATCCGCTCAATATCGCGTTCACCGACCCGCAGATTGCCGGCGTCGGGCAGACCCATCGCAGTCTGCGGGCCGGCAGCTTCGCCACCGGCGAAGTGTCGTTCGAAGACCAGGGGCGCAGCCGCGTGATACTGCAAAATCGCGGCTTGTTGCGGGTCTACGCGGAATACGGTTCAGGCCGCTTCGTCGGCGCCGAAATGATCGGCCCGCATGCCGAACATCTGGCACACCTGCTGGCATGGGCGTGCCAGAGCGGCATGACTGTGGCGCAGATGCTCGATATGCCGTTTTACCATCCGGTGATTGAGGAGGGCGTACGCACCGCGTTGCGCGACCTGCATGAGAAGCTGTTGCATGGCGTGCCGGAAATAGAGCATTGCACCGATTGCACGCCAGGGATGTGATGTTTCATCGCGGCGGTGCAGGCAGGTCTTTAAAGCGATGCTAATGTCAGGACATACTTGCCCTGCCCAGCTTGGCTGGGTATGATGGCCCGATGTCGCCGAATTTTGCTTGAGGCTTCCCAACCTGTAGCGTCCGCGCCGTATCGCGCTACGCTATTTTCATTTACCGATAGGAGTGCGCCATGCTGGCATCGAACGTGAAGACCGTGCGAAACGATATGAAAACACTGATGAAGGATGCGCAGGATCTGTTTCGGGAAGCGACTTCCGCGACCGGTGAAAAGGCCGATGAGCTGCGCGCCAAAGGTCTGGGCATGCTCGAAACAGCCATGACGAAGGCGCAGGAAGTGCAAGCGGCCGCACTTGAAACCGGCAAGGAAGTAGTCGAATCGGCAGACGACTTCGTCAAGGAAAATCCATGGAAGGCGGTCGCGATTTCCGCCGGGGTCGGCCTGCTGGTGGGCATGCTCATCTCGCGCAAGTAAGCGTCCGTCATCGATCCCGTGGAAACTCCGCAAGCGAGTGCCGCCAAACCCGGCCCGGGCCTGATCGTCGGGCTGATTGCCATCGCAAAGAATGTGTTCGGCCTGGCGCTGAACCGCATCGAACTCGCGGCGCTGGAGTTTTCGGAAGTGCGCGCTAACTTCCTGAAGCTGCTGCTGGTTTTCGCGTGCGGCATCATGGCAGTCTGGTTCGCGCTCGCGTACTGGACGGCGCTGCTGGTGTACCTGAGCTGGGACACGCTGGGATGGAAAGTATTGTTGATGCTGGCCGCCGTATTCACGCTGCTGGCGGTCGGCATATTTTTGTATGCGCGCTCCATCCTGGCACAAGGCAGGTTATCGATGCCGGTGACGATGGCGGAATTACGCAACGATCGCGATGCGTTGCTATAGAAAATAATGAAAAACTCCGCACCGGAATCCATCGCGCAGCGCAAAGCCCAACTCGTCGCAGAGGGCGCGGCATACCGGTCCGGTATCGGCGACGCCACGCAAGCGGTCAAGGAGGGCTTGCGCGCGCAATCGCTGGCCAGAAATGCACTCGGCTATTTCACCACGATCGGCTTTAGCCTGCTCAAGGGGCGCACCGGTGTCGCCGGTCTCGGTTTGCAGACGGCGCTGCCGTTGTTGATGAGCGGGGTGGCTGCATTGAACAAGAAACCCCGGTTGAAATTTTTGCTGCGCAGCGGATTGATTGCGGGCGCGGTAGGCACGCTGGCCAGCATTATCATCAAAAAGAAAAAGGCCGCTGTCGCTGCCCAAGAGCGTTAGAGCGGCTTTCGTATCAGTGTACGGGTACCGCGGGCCGCTTCGGGGCGCATCGCAGCGTTGCTCGTCGCTTGTGTGGCTCGCCACACGGCGCTCCTCGCGCCTTGCGCTGCACCCCAAATCAACCCACGCCACCCGCACACTGATACGAAAGCCGCTCTAATTTTGTCGTGACGCAAAGCGCTGTTTTCGCCATGCGCCGGGTGTAACAATCCGCTTATCGCATTCCTTCTCTTCAACTTGCCGAACTTGCATCGCCTCTTTGTGTCGAACGCTCTCTATTCAATGACACAAGGAAAAAATCATGCGCAAGCAAGTAGCCGTATCGACCCTCGCCGCAGCCCTTGCACTCGCCGGCTGCGCCAACATGACTGAAACCCAGCGCGGCACCGCCACCGGCGCCGGAGTCGGCGCCGGCATAGGCGCAATACTGGGCGCCACTACCGGTGACGGCGGCGGCCGCCGAACGGCGCAAGGCGCTGCCTTGGGAGGGGCAGCCGGCGCAGTGATCGGCAATATCTGGTCGAGCAAGATGGAACAGCAAAAGAGGGAAATGCAACAGGCCACGCAAGGCACCGGCGTACAAGTCAGTCAGACGCCGGACAATCGCCTGAAACTGGATATTCCGGCCGACATTTCATTCGACACCAACCGGGCCGATATCAAACCCAATTTCCGCCCGGTGCTGGACAAGTTCGCGGCGACCTTGGTGGAGCATCCGTACACCATGGTGACCATCGTCGGCCACACCGACAACACCGGCAGCGACGCGATCAACGATCCGCTGTCGTTCGATCGGGCTGCCCATGCCCGCGATTATCTGGTGAGCAGAGGCGCCGCATCCAACCGTTTCAGAATCGATGGCAAGGGTTCGCATGAACCGCTCGTGGCCAACAATAACGATATCGATCGCGCCAAAAATCGCCGGGTGGAAATTTTCGTCGCAGAGCAGCAGGCGACTGCGCAAATGCCGTCCCAGATTCCGCAGCAGAGATGAGCGCAGCGTCACCACCGACGTGAAGAGCCGAGCAAATCGGCATAGGGAGCAGCCCAAATGGGCCGCTCCCCTGCGATGAGCTTCTTCGAAGTTTCATACTCAAGCTCGGGCGGGCCGCAGTGCTCTGCGGCGGCGACTCTGGTTTCCTGAAATTCAACAATACGGACTTCCATCGAACACTCCTGGGATTTTGCCTTGCGACCTAACGTTTAAAGTGAGAGGCACGGAGCCTCCCACTCCACTGTAATGTTAAAGCGCATAACGGCATCACGCTACTTTGCTTGCAGCGACATCGAGACTTGTTTAACGGTCGGCGGCAAACAACTTGTCGTATGCCGCCAGCAACGTCTGGTGCATCGCGCTGCCTTGCATGTCGGCCCCCAATGTTTCCAGCCCAAAGAAGCGCTCGCTGCGGTCGAGCAAGGCCTCGGCCTGAGGCACGGTTTCGGCGCCATACAGCAGCACCAGGGAACGACGGTAATTCTCCACGTCGTCGACGTTGAGCATGCTTTCAATGCAGCGGTACACCAGGCGGCGTGCCGGCGCCAGGTCTTGAAAGTGATGAATCCAGTCGCAACCTTCGCGGATCGCTTCCTGGTCGCCAACGGCCAGTGCCAGCAGCGTTTTCAGTTCGCCGATGCGCAGTTGTTTCCACGGCGTGCCGACCGGAATTGCCAGGCCGAGAATTTCCCATAGCGGGCGTTCATCGTTCAGGTTCATCGTTTGCAGCGCAATCTCGAAGCGCGGGTGCGCGCCGTAGCTGGAAAACACGCCCTGGTCTTTCGGGTGTACCAGGGTCACGTTCATGACGGGATAGCGGCCGCCAAGCGACGCATCCTTGACCAGGATACCGAAACCGGCTTTGCGTAATCCAGCGATACCGGCGGCGATATTCGGGAAGCGCGCGATGACCTCATCCGGCACTTCCGGCAGACACAGTCCTTCGCTGATGATGCGGTACTTGATGGCACGCTCGAAAATCTCGGACAAGGCCTGGCTGCGCGCTTCCATCATCGTATTGCCGGCCGCCATGCCGTTGCTGACGTACAGGTTGCCGATAATATTGACCGGAATGAACGTCTGGGCGCCGTCGCGCAAACGGGTGTAGGGCAGGGCGCAGATGCCGCGCGCCACGTTGCCGGAATTGAGGTCGACCAACACTTCGCCATCGATTTCGCCATCCGGGTTGTAGAAAGCATGCAATTCGGGATTGAGCAGTTCAGCCGGCCACTTGCCGTCGGACGTCGGTGCGAACCAGCGCTCTTGTGGATAGTGCACGAAAGGACGGTTGGCGCGGGTTTCGCCCAGGTGAAAGTGTGTCCAGAAATAATGGGTGCCGAGGCGCTCGAACGGGTCGACGGGTACCGACAAAAATGGCTTGTCGGCATATCGTTCAATTGGCAAGAGTGCGCTATGACCAGCGATCTATACCAAACGGTGGAAAGTCGGTAAGCGTCCGGTCTGAACCGTATTGGCGTTGCCGTGAACGCGCTGATCAGTACCGCCCACTCAACAACATCGATCCCGAAGCGTGCTTGCGGTATATGTGGGTCACGCTAGCTAACGCCGCTGACTGCATCTTTTCGTAGACGCCAATGCATCAGCGAAAACTTCCCTACACCTTCATCGGTAAAATAATCATCTGCAATCCTTCGAAATGCAGCCGCCGCTGGATCGCCAGCGCGGCCTGGTTATGCAGTATGCGGGTGAACCAGTTATCGCTCTGAAAAATCAATTTGCTGGTGAAGAAAATGGCATTCGGATATTCCTGCTGCACTTCTTCACACAGCCGCGTAATCTCAATGACCGCATCGGTGCCGAACGCGAGACGCGAGGTCGAGGCCATGTCGTGGCTATGGCAAAAGTCGACAAAGAAATTGAGCGTCGTATCGGCTTCCGCCCGCATTTTTTCCAGCGCGCCATCACCGCCATACGCGTGCGAATCGACGGTGCGTGCGCTGATGAATACGAAATTCTTGAAGTGCCCGGGGAACATGCGCTGTACCCACAATAACGCGTGCAGACCGCCGCCGCGCGACGAGCCTACGATAAACACTGCCGTCTGCGCATCCGGATCGGCGGGCACCGCGCCGACATGGCTGCCGAACGGCTGATGCGCAAACACCTTGTCGACGTCGCCGATTTTCTGCTTCGTCTCGCGATAGTGACTCTTGATGAAGAGGCAGATGCCGATCACCAATGCGGTGATCAGGATCGTGACCCATCCGCCTTCGAAAAACTTTTCCACCACCGTCACCACGAGAATGCTGAAGGTCACGACCAGCCCGATGGCCGACAGGGCAAGGCGCCGCATCCACCGTTTATCGTCCTTGCGATGCTTGATCCAGTAGCGGCATAGCCCTGCCAGCGACAGGCTGAAGGTCAGGAATACGTTGATGCTGTACAGGACGACCAGCAAATCGACCGCGCCGCGGCTCCAGTACAGCACCGCAATCGCGGCGATGCCCATGACCAGCACGCCATTTTGCGTCACCAGGCGCGTCGATAAATAGCGAAATTTGTGCGGCACCCAGGAATCGGCGGCCATGTTCGCAAGCACCGATGGCCCGCCCAGAAATCCGGTGTTGGCGGCTACCAGCAACAGTCCCGCTTCGAATGCCAATACCACCGACAACGCGCCATGTAGCGTCACGCCTTGCAGCCCCATGTCGGCCAGAATCGAATTGAATACGACCGCATTCAGGGTCTGTCCGTCGACCGGCCTGGCATCCCAGAGCAGGTACAGCAGAATAATGCCGCCGGCGGTGAAGGCGAGACTGAATGCCATGTACAGCATGGTCATCTTGCCGGTGTGCTCGCGCGGTTCGGCCAGCGAATTGACGTTGTTGGATACCGCTTCGATGCCGGTATAGGTGCCGCCGCCCAATGAATACGCCTTGAGCAACAACGCGATGGTAAACAGCCATCCGGTTTCGGAAGCCATTTTTTGCGATTCGTGTATCGTGTCGGGCAGCAGCGCGGGGATGCTGCCCGCATGTACTGCCAGGCCGTAAATAATGACGATGACGTGCGTGATGACAAATCCCATGAAGATGGGCAGCAGAATCTTGATCGACTCTTTTGCCCCGCGCAGATTCGTCCATAGCAGGAACACGACCAGACTCAGTTCCAACGCCAGCTTCCAGGTCTGTGCGCCCAGCGGCAACAGGCTGAAAAAGGCGTCGACGCCGCTGGCAATCGAAATGGCGATCGTCAGCACATAGTCGACGATCAGGGCGGCGCCGGAGATCAAACCGGCGTGCGGGCCGATCAACACACTCGCAATGCGATAGCCGCCGCCACCGGTCGGAAACAACTCGATGATCTGGTTGTATGCCAGTGAGATGATAAAAACCGTTACCGCTGTCGCGATAGCGAGATACAGGCCGAAGTGGCCATGCGGGCCGAGCGCCTTGAATGCTTCTTCCGGCCCGTAGGCGGATGACGACAGGCCGTCCGCGCCGAGACCGACCCACGCAAGGAAGGCAACCAGTGCCAGTGAATGACGGGTTTCCGTCTTTAGAGGATCGAGTGCCTTGCCCAGCACCATCTCCCGGATCGATGTTTTCATGTTGGTTTGTTCCCTTGTTGTGCACTAGGTCAGGATTTGATTCCTGCATGCGCACGGTGATTTATTCGTACAATGGACCGGCTTTCCGTTTATTTCTCTTGGCCGCCACTGGATGTATCAAGCCTATCCAAAAAGGTGTAAAAATTTTGTAAAAAATCGGCGAAGGAACGTAAAAATGCTGCAAATTCACGGCCTTACCATCGCGAGAAATTGATACTTTCTTTACCTTTGCAAAATTTTTAGGCTATCCCGGTTACTCTGCGATATATCAAGCCAGGACTCGACATCGAACCAACCGCCATGCCAGCAACCCATGACCATCGCCCCGCTTCGGGTACCGTGGCCGAGCGCATCGAAGATGATGCACAGGCAGGCCGGATCGCACAGTCCGTCAGCCCGATGTGGAAAACGGGCGCCGCACTGCTTGCCTGTATCGGTCCGCAGGCGGGTGCCGAACACGTGGTGCGCAGCGCGGCGCGGCTGGCCGTGCAATTGCATGCGGAATGGCACGCGGTTTATGTCGAGACACCGCAATTGCAACGGCTGCCTTCGGACCATCGCGAACGCATCCTGAAGACACTGAAGCTGGCTGAGAATTTGGGCGCGACCACCGCCGTGCTGGCGGACAATGACGTTGCGCTTGCAATCGTCGGTTATGCGCGCAGCCGGAATTTTTCCAAGGTCGTGTTGGGACACAGCCATTTTACGTGGGTGAATTATTTCCCCTGGCACAAGGAGTGCCTGAAACGCATCGCCGCTTACGCGCCCGATATCGACCTGATTGAAATCGGACGCGCGGACGCCAGTGAGACTACCGCATCGCTCGAAGCGGACGGGCTGGAACAACCGCCCGCTGCATTACCGAGTGAAGCGGAAAGCGGGACCGCGGTGCTGCGCCAGCCGTCGCGCCGACGGCGCTACCTGCTGGCAGCCGGCGCCAGTCTGGCGACGACGCTGCTCACGATTCCCTTGTTGCCTTATCTCGAACTGGCCAATATCGCGATGCTGTTCATGCTGACCGTCGTGCTGGTGTCGGTCCGCTTCGGACGCGAGGCATCGGTTGTGGCGACCCTGGTGGGCGTGATCGCGCTGGTGTTCGCGATGCCAAGGTTCTCCTTTGCCGCCGGCGATTTGCAATACACGGTCACGTTTCTGGTGATGCTGAGCGTGGGGCTCATCACGGGCAAGCTGACGGCCGATCTGCGTTATCAGGCTGGCGTCGCGTTGCATCGCGAATTGCGCTCGCGTGCGTTGTATGAATTCGCACGGGCTTTGTCCGGCACCTTGCAAATCGCACAGGTATTCGAGATCACGCGCACCTTTATCCAACGCACCTTCCATGCAAAGGCCACGCTATTGTTGCCCGACGATGCCGGCCGCTTGCAGTATCCAACGCTCAGTCTCGATCGCGGCAACCGCGCGCCGAACATGAGCGTGCTGGACATGGGGGTAGCACAATGGGCATTCGATCATGCAGCGCCTGCCGGCACCGGCACCGATATGTTGCCCACCAATCGCTTTTTCTATTTGCCGCTGGTCGCCCCGATGCGCACGCGCGGCGTGCTGGCGATTGAGCCGCAAAGCCGGCGCTGGGCGTTGATCCCGGAGCAGCGCAAACAGCTCGATACTTTCGCGGCACTGGCGGCGATTGCACTGGAGCGCGTGCATTACGTCGACGTGGCGCAGGATGCGCTGGTGCGGATGGAATCCGAGCGCTTGCGCAATTCGCTGCTGGCGGCCTTGTCGCACGATTTGCGCACGCCGCTGACGTCGCTGGTCGGGATATCCGAATCGCTCGCGATGTCGAAGCCGCCGCTGACGCAGCCGCAACGGGAACTGGCGGATGCATTGCGCGAGGAAGCGGTGCGCATGAGCAATCTGGTGGCCAATCTGCTGGACATGGCGCGCATCCAGAGCGGGCAGGTAAAACTCAATCTGCAATGGCAACCGTTCGAGGAAGTCGTCGGCAGCGCGCTGCGCGCCAGCGGTTTGCAACTCGCCGCGCATGTAGTATCGACACAGCTGACGCGCGACTTGCCGCTGGTGCGTTTCGATGCAGTGCTGATCGAGCGTGTACTGTGCAACCTGGTGGAGAACGCGGCCAAATATACCCCTGCCGGCTCGCGCATTGTGGTGACCGCGGAAGTTAATGCGCCATTTCTGCAGGCCTCGATATGCGACAACGGACCGGGCATACCGATGGGGCGCGAAGAAGCGATCTTTGAAAAATTCACGCGCGGCGAACGCGAGTCGGCCAAGTCCGGTGTCGGTCTCGGCCTGGCCATTTGCCGGGCGATTGTCGAAGCGCATGGCGGGACCATACGCGCGGCCGGTTCAGCCGATGGCGGCGCGTGCTTCACCTTCACTTTGCCGGTCGGCACGCCGCCCGATTTACCCTCCATAGACGAAAGCGAGAGCAGCATCTCGCATGCCCCATCATGAGTGAAGCAACCCCGATCGCCCTATTGATCGAAGACGAACCGCAAATCCGGCGTTTCGTGCGCATGGCGCTGGAGGCGGAAGGCTGGCAGATTTTCGAATCGGAATCGATGCGCCGCGGCCTCATCGATGCCGGCACGCGCAAGCCGAACCTGATCATTCTCGACCTCGGATTGCCGGACGGCGACGGCGTCGATTTCATTGCCGATATCCGGACCTGGTCGGCGGTGCCGATCATCGTGCTGTCGGCACGCGTGGACGAATCCGACAAGATCCGGGCGCTCGATGCCGGCGCGGATGACTATCTCACCAAGCCGTTCGGTGTCGGAGAATTGCTGGCGCGCGTGCGCGCGACCTTGCGGCGGCAGCGGCAGCCGGAAATCAGTGCCGATGGGCAGATCCGGTTCGGCGATGTCAAGGTGGATATCCGCACACGGCTGGTGACCAAGGCGGATCAGGTGGTGCATCTGACGCCGACCGAATACCGGCTACTTACGGCGCTGGTGACGCATGCGGGACGCGTGGTGACCAATCCGCAACTGCTGCGCGAAGTCTGGGGGCCATCCAACACCGAGAATGGGCATTATCTGCGCATCTACATGGGGCATTTGCGGCAAAAACTCGAAGACGATCCGGCCCAGCCGAAATACTTGTTGACCGAGACGGCGGTGGGGTATCGGCTGTTGTTGCCGCACTAGAGCGGTTTGCGCTCCGATATAAGGTAGGGTGCGCCTCGCGCACCAGTGCTCTTGCGACGGTATCGGTGCGCGGGGCGCACCCTACGGTGATTTGCAATCCGCTCTAAGATAGATTCTAAGGCGTATCAGTTTCCTTGCGCCACAGCGCCCCGCTCTTCCCATCCTCATCCGTAACGCTGACGTGAAAGCCGATGGTGGTTTGCCCCGAGATGCCTTCCAGCGAACCATCCTTGCGGAAGCGGCTGACGGTCTTGTCGGCAGCCGGATGCAACTCGATCGTGATGTCGCACGCGTCTTCCTGCTGGAACGCATCGATGATGAGGGTGTTGACCCGGTTGATGAGTGCATTCTCGGCCTGCGCCAGACGATCGATGCTGTTCGTCTCCTCTGCGTCTTGCGCGGCGGGATCGGCATCTTCCGCGGCGCCGAACAGCTGATCGAGCGTCTGCTTGAATTCGCGATGGGTGGTGACGCGGTAAGCCAGCGTCGCTTGCGGAAAATGCGCATCCAGCATGAGCGACGTCTTGATGCGCTCGGGGTTGGTGGTCAGGATGATGCGCTCGCCCGCCCTTTCTTCCAGCAGCAGCCAGCGGTGTTGCTCAAAATATTCGGGCGCGAAATTTTGCAGCGCATGGGCCGGCCTGATCCGCTCCTTTTTGAAGCCCTCGTAGGGCACGCCGAAGAACCTGGCAAGCGACTCGCCGATATCCGACAACTTGACCTGAAACTCGTTGACGAGGACATCCTGGATATCGCGCCCCTTGCGGCGCGCCAGGCGGCCGGCCAACTCCAGTTCGGGCAGCGACAGGACCGCTTCTGCCACCAGCGGATGGTATTTGGAGCGGATCACCAGCGGCGGCTTCAGGCGCTGCGCGAATGCGATCGCCAGCGTCTCGCACAACTCCTTCAATCCCTCTTCCACCATTTTCGGAAAGGCTTCGCTGGTGTGGCTGTTGATGAGCTGCAGCACGCCCAGCAATTCCCGGGTCTGCGCATTGACCAGCGGCGCGACCAGCATCTGCTTGGAGCGATAGCCGGTGCGCTGATCGATCTTGCTGATGTAATGCAGCCCCGGCGAAATGGCGTTCAGTTCCGCCTCGTCATACACGTCGCGGATGTTGACGACCTTTTTTGTCAGCGCGACATAGCCGGCGATGCTCTTGTCGGAAATCGGCAGTGAAAAATCCTTGAACGAATGGAGCCCGGTCTTGACCTTGGTCTCGATCGACGTCTTGCCTTCGCTTAGCACATAGATGGTCAGACGGTCGCAGGCCGCGAGTTCGCAGATATCCTGCGACAGATCGAGCATGATCTCGTCGATATTGCCGGTCGAATGAATCTTGTTGGTGACCGTCTGCAGCATCTTGAGGAAGTGCACGCGGCTGCCTGCGTCTTCGTCATGGTCGGTGTGGGGCGGTATGCCGGAAAGCTTGTTCATGCGCGGTTCTCCCGAATCTCGAATCCGATTGCGAATGTCATCCTTGTGCATAGTAGCGGTCCGGTCAAGCCTGAGCAACCGAATCGCGCGCCGTTAATGCATTGCGTTCATGCGGCCGCGCCGGCAAATTTGAATTGGCAAGGCGCATTGCATTGCGCGAATGCTTTCCTGGAATAATTACCATCTTGCCGCAATCGAGCGGTGCGGGTAGCATGGGACGAACATCGGGTTTTGGCATTCTCTATCTGGGGGGATCATGGCACTTTTCGTTATCGATGCGGTTCAATTCAATGCCGGGAACGAGCGGGTTGAAAAGGTGCGCTGGGGCAAGATTAGAGGCGGGGAAGTAAGCGCGCCGGTATGGGTTACCGCGCCGTCCGTTACCGAGGTGGCGGCAGTGGTGGATGCCATCAAGGGCGGCGATGAGGTGATGACCCTGTTTGCCACCGCCGGTGGCGCGGTGGTCGGCCCCAAGGTACATGTCGTTACCTACGACGATCGCTCGCAGGGGATTGAAGCGGACAAAAACGACATTGCCGAACGAAGCTTGCGCGATCTGCCCGGTTTCTAGAGCGGATTGCGGGTGCTGTAGGGCGACCCGCGTAGGGGTGTAGCAGGGACTGCGGATCGCCTGCGATCCGTCTGCGATAACGGTAGCGTCTTGCAAGCCAATATGTCCCCCTGCAGCAGATCGGTATAAAAACAGGCAATCAATCAATCAGCAACGCAGACGAGCCGTCCGGATAACGCGCGTCAAAACAGCGTGTGCATTGCTCACAAAAAACATGCTCCTGTTTCACATGCTTCTGGCGTAGCACCAGCTTCAGGTGGACGGTTTTGCATGCCGGGCAAGTCTCTCTTATTGTCCCTGCCATCACGATCGGACCTTCCACAAGGCAACCTTCGGCGACGGGTGCGCCATTGACAATGGTCAATGGATCGAGCGGGATCAAAACAAGCAAATCCGCATCGTTATGTCTGTTGTTCATACGCGGCCGTTCGACCGAATCGTGCCGGCCCATCGTTTCGGATTCGCTCATGTTAATGCTCCTCTTATCGCGAAAAATGATTATTTAACCATAGCCAAGAAACGCGAGGATGGCAAGGCAAGATCAACATTATTTTGCGGAAATCGACTACTCCAGATATTGCGCATTCCAGCACACGTACAGCGCATAGGCGGCGGCTTTCATCGCGTATTTATCGGCGTAGTCCTTGGGATCGAGCGGGTCGTACACGTAAAAATTGGCGCAATTGTTTGCGGCAGTCAACATATGCCAGATTTTTTGCGGCAACGTGTACGGCGGTTGCCATTCAAAATCGTCCTGCGCTTCATAATGCAAAAAAATCGGCAGGATCGGGATGCCGGTGCGCATCGACACTTCAAACGCGCCGGACTTGAATTCGCCAAACAGGCGCCGCCCTTTGCACCCGCCTTCCGGATAAAGCGCAATGTTTTGCCCCGCATTGACCGCGTCCACCATGGTCTGGATCGCCTGCTGGCGCGACGCCGGATCGTCGCGATCGACATACAGGGTGCCGGCCGCCTTGCTGATGCGGCCGACGACAAACCAGCCTTGCACCTGCAGCTTGGCTAGCGACACTACGTCAAACAATGCGGGAATCCCGATATCCTCAAACGCGGCCGGATGATTGGCAATCAGGATGAAGCGCGTCGGCAGGCGCCGCCGGTTTTTCTGATGCAAGCGCAAGTCGACATCGAGCGCCCGCACAAACGCGCGGCTCCAGGCCTGGAACAGGCGCGCTACCGGATGAATGCCGGGCCAGGGCAACCAGGACAGCAGGTACATCAGCATGGTGAAGGCGATGAAATCCACCCAGCCGATTACTTTTCGCATCAGACGTAGCAGCGGCAGCATCCGGTTTATCCCTGTGTAATTGGTGCAGGCATGGACGGCAGGCGAAGCAGTAAAACCGTTGAACGGCTTGCATGACATTGGCGTGCGCCGGGAACGGCTGGGCAAGGTATTGAATCGAACCCCATCTGATGCCTTGCCCGCACCGCGCGCGTCATTCGGCAGGCGATTTCAGCGCCTGAACATCGCTTCGAATTTCAGGCGGTCGGTGGTCGCCTTGCGCGCATCCTCGTGGCTCACCTTCTTCGCCTGCATCAGCGCCTGCAAATCGTCGTTCATCGTGTGGCATCCCGATGCCGCGTCCTGTCCCAGCTTTTCCAGCAAGGGACGGATGCCGCCCAGATTGCGGCTCTCGATCAGGCGGCTGACGTCGGGATTGACAGTCAGGCATTCGGACGCCAGGCAATACGTGTTGCCCTCGACCGACGGCAGCAAGGCCTGGCAGATCACGCCGCGCAGCGAATTCGACAAGGCTTCGGCTTGCGCATCGGTGCTGCCCAGCAGGCGCAGCAGTTTTTGCAATCCCAGCTCGGTCGATCGCGCGTGCAGCGTAGCCAGCACCAGGGGCCCGGATTCCGACAGCGCCAACGCCTCTTGCGCGGTTTGCGCGTCGCGGATCTCGCCGATCAGGATGACATCGGGCCGCTCGCGCAACGCATCGAGCGCGCCCAGATAAAAACTGTCGACGTCGCCGTCGGCGCCCACTTCGCGTTGCGTAATGATGCATTTGCGTTGCGGGATCAGCGTTTCAACCGGGTCTTCAATCGTGATGATGTGTCCCGAGCGCGTCTTGTTGATCTGATCGAGCAAGGACGCAATCGTGGTCGATTTCCCCTGGCAGGTATCGCCGATGATCAGCACCAGGCCGCTGTTGAGCTTCGCGAAATCCTGCGCGCACTTGCGCAAGCCGATCTGCTCCAGCGCCACCGGCTCGGTCGGGAAACGGCGAATCACGCAGCCGAGCCGCTTGTTTCCCTGAAACGAAAAACAGTTCGCCCGGATGCGCGCGCTGTGCAAATCCTTGGAGCGATCGAACGCGCGATCGCGGATGCACTCTTCCCAATTCGGCTCGATCACTTCGAAAAATTCTTCCAGCTCTTCGCGCGTGATCGGCGTGTCCGACACCGCGACCAGCCGCTTCGGCTGGCGCAGCATGATGGGACTGTTCTGATGAATGAGGATGTCGCTGAATACGGTATCGGAGTTAAGCAGATGGACGATTTGCTCGATCAGGGTGCCGAGGACGGGAAGGCCAGCTATTTCGCTGAAGGTGAGGGTTTCAATGAGCGAGTATTGTTGATGTTGCATCAGTATCCCTGCTGGTTGGAAAGAACGTCACGGTCTTACAGCTGGCTTTCGATCTCATCCATCATATTGCATCAAGCGCATTTTGCAAATCGCGCCGCAAATCCTCAACATGTTC
>CAMLDH010000025.1 GCA_946478765.1 uncultured Oxalobacteraceae bacterium
GCAGTGCGGCGCGAATGTCGTTGAAACGTGCTCAAAATGAATGTGCAGGACGCTATTCGGAACTGATCGCATTGTTCAGCTTAACGCCGCCAGGCGAGGTATGCGGCAGTCAACGCCACTGCCATTGCGGAAGCAGAGCTCGCGAGCCATACGAACGTGCGTCCGCCGGTGGATGTCTTGGATAACACGTTTTGCGCTGCCGCCGGAAGGGATTTGTTGATGCGGCGCGCGCGTCGTCGTTCGCGTGTCAGATAGCGTTTTACGTCCAGTGCCATTTCTTCCGCGCTTTGATAGCGCTTTTCCAGCCGCTTGCTCATCGCTTTCATCACGATCTGGGACAGCGCCTTCGGTATCGCCGGATCGATGTCGTGTGGCGCCTGCGGCGCCTTGTAGGCGATCAGTTGCAGAAGCTGGTCGGTCCCGGTCGAATGGAAAGGCTTGCGGCGGGCCAGCATCTCATACATCACCGCGCCCAGCGAATAGACATCCGTGCGTGGATCGACTTCCCGCCCCAATGCCTGTTCGGGCGACATGTAATTGGGCGTGCCAAGCAGGTTGGTGCGAAATAGCGTGTACGGTTGATCGATATGTGCCGGTTGGTCGGACACGCGGTTCGGTGCGCGCGCAATGCCGAAATCGACGACTTTCGGTTGCTGATCGCCGACCATGAAAATATTGGCCGGCTTGATATCGCGATGGATCACGCCTTTCTTGTGCGCATATTCGAGGGCATCGGCGATTTTCCAGATGATGGACGCGATCTCATCGGTGCTGAATTTATGCCCCTTGTCCAATAATTTCCTGAGTTCGCGGCCCTGCAAATATTCCATTGCAATGAAGGTCATATTGCCTTCGCTCGATGCATCGTAGATGGTCACGATGTTGGGATGCGACAAGCGGCCGGCGGCGCGCGCTTCGTTGATGAGTTGCTGCTCGTGCTGCCGTCTTTCGAGCGGCGTCAGCTGGTTGCTGAATGTCTTGATGGCGACATCGCGATCGATAGTCGGGTCGTGTCCCAGATACACGGTGCCGGTTGAACCGCGGCCGAGCTCGCGCGTAATATAAAAACGCCCGATTCTGCTGATGGGGGAAGGCATGTGAGTCACGGGGGCGGCATAGGGCAATGTCATGATGCCAAGAGCATGCCCTGAGGCAGCGTGACTTTCAAGTAGTTAAGGCGATTTCCTGAAAAGAAAATACCTCCTAAGCATTTATTTCTGAAAATTAACGAGCAGGGATTTTTCGGAAAGGATTGCTTTCATGTAATTCATCAATGTAGGAATCGATCCCGCCATGTTCCTGCTCCAGAAAGCGCTCGATTGCATCTGCAAATGCCGGTTGCGCCAGCCAATGTGCGGACCAGGTTTTTTGCGGCAGGAAACCGCGCGCCATCTTGTGCTCCCCCTGCGCGCCGCCTTCGAAGCATTGCATCCGCTGCGCGATGCAGAACTCCAGCGGCTGGTAATACGCGGTTTCAAAATGCAGGCAGGGCACCTCTTCGATCGCGCCCCAGTAGCGGCCATACAAGGTTTGATCGGTGTGGATCAATAGCGACGACGCGATCGGCTGGCCGTCGCGCTCGGCGACAATCAGCAGGATGTTTTGCGGCATGCCGGCGCCGATGCGCAGGAAGAATTCCAGCGTCAAATACGGCGTCGAATAGTGCGCAGCATAGGTTTGATCGTAACAACGTTTGAAGAAACGCCAATCGGCCTCGGTCGCCTTGGCGCCGGGCACCAAGCGGAAGGTAATGCCCGCTTCCTGTACCTTGCGGCGTTCGGCGCGGATATTCTTTCGTTTCTTGCGTTCCAGTCGCGCCAGAAAATCGTCGAAACTGTCGTAGCCTTCGTTCAACCAATGGAACTGGACACCGGTGCGCAACATGAAGCCCGCCTGTTTCAGCGCCTCCGCCTGCTCCTGCGGCGGATACAGGATGTGGGTGGAGGACAGGCCGTTCTCCTTTTGCAGCGAACACAGCGCCCCGATCAGCGCCGCCATCGATGCGCTGTCTCGCGCCAGCAAGCGGCTGCCGGTCACCGGCGTAAACGGAATGGCCGACAACAGCTTGGGGTAATACTCAAGGCCGTGTCGTTGGTAGGCATCGGCCCACGCCCAATCGAATACGTATTCGCCGTAGGAATGGGATTTCACGTACAGAGGCAGCGCGGCTTCCAGTTGATCGGCGCGCCACAGCGTCAGATAGTGCGCTTGCCAGCCCGAGCGCGCGGAGGCGCAGCCTGTCTCGTGCAACGCGTCGAGGAACGCAAATGACAGGAAGGGATTGGCGTCCGCTTGCAGGCCGACCAGCGCATCCCATGCGGGCTGGCCGATTTCAGACAGAGAAGACACGATACGCGTGCGATAATTCACTACTGGATTTCGCCTTATTACAAAGATTCAATCGCCGCCATGACAGTAAAAGTCGCCATCGCCCAAATCAACAGCATCGTCGGAGACCTTGCCGGCAATCGCACCAAAATCGTCGAATTTTCCCGCCGCGCCGCAGAGCAGGGCGCCGATATCGTATTGACGCCGGAATTGTCGCTGGCCGGCTATCCGCCGGAAGACCTGTTGTTGCGCCAATCATTCTACGCAAAAACCGCAGACGCGTTTGATGCGCTCGCCGCTGATCTTGCCGCATTCAAAAATCTCCATGTGGTAATCGGCCATCCGGTGTTCCAGGACGGCGCACGCTTCAATGCCGCGTCCGTCGTCGCCAACGGCAAACTGCTGGGCACGTATCGCAAGAGCGATTTGCCGAATGACACCGTGTTCGATGAAAAACGCTATTTTTCGCCGGGATCCGAGGCTTTCGTATTTACCGTGAAAGGCACGCGGTTCGGTCTCAATATTTGCGAAGACACGTGGTTCCCGCAGGCGCCGACGCGCGCCAGGCAGGCGGGTGCGCAGGTATTGCTGGTGCCGAACGGTTCGCCTTATCACATGAAAAAGCAGCATCTGCGGCATGACGTGATGCGCACCAATGTCACTTCGCAGGGATTGGGCCTGGTGTATGCCAATCTGGTGGGGGGCCAGGATGAACTGATTTTCGATGGCAATTCATTCGTGATGAATGACAAGGGGGCGATCTGCGCGCAACTGAAACACTTTGAAGAAGATTTGCAGATTGTCGAATTCGATGGCGCCCATCCGGTGCCTGGCAACATCGCCGTCGAGCTTTCGCTGGAGGCGCAGGTATACAAGGCCTTGGTATTGGGTGTGCGCGATTACATCGGCAAGAATGGATTTCCCGGCGCTATCATCGGCTTGTCCGGCGGTGTGGATTCGGCGTTGACGCTGGCGATCGCGGTCGATGCGCTGGGCGCCGACAAGGTGCGCACCGTGATGATGCCGTCGCCGTATACCGCCGAAATCTCCTGGGCCGACTCGCGCGATATGGTGCAGCGAGTCGGCGTACGGTACGATGAAGTATCGATTAATGACTGTTTTTCAGCATTTCGCAAAACGCTGGCAGATGAATTCAAGGGCTTGCCGGAAGACGCCACCGAAGAAAACATCCAGGCCCGTATCCGCGGCACGATATTGATGGCCTTGTCGAACAAGCACGGTTCGATTGTGCTGACCACGGGTAACAAGAGCGAAATGGCGGTGGGTTACTGCACGCTGTATGGCGACATGGCGGGTGGTTTCGCGGTCATCAAGGATATTGCAAAAACGTTGGTGTACCGCTTGTGCGAGTACCGTAATAAAATTTCCGATGTGATTCCACAACGCATTCTGACTCGCGCACCGTCTGCCGAGTTGCGCCCGGATCAAACAGATCAGGATTCGCTGCCGCCTTACGAGGTGCTGGATGCGATCATGCAGATGTACATGGAAGAAAACCAGGGCATCGCCGAGATACTCGCCGCCGGATATCGCAAGGAAGATGTGGAGCGCGTGACGCGTCTCATCAAGATCAATGAATACAAGCGGCGTCAGGCGCCGGTCGGCATTCGCGTTACGCACCGCGCTTTCGGGCGCGACTGGCGTTATCCGATCACATCACGATTTCGTGAGTAAGCATGTATAAATCTGCGTGCGCTTGATGAATTTGAACCAGTGTGGAATTAAGGTGATTTCCGTGAATAAATATCCCATTTTCGCGGCACATACGGGCGCGCTGCCGCGTTGTTCCTCGTTTGTGTGGCCCGCCACACGGCACTCGTCACGCCTTGCATCGCATCCCGTCTGCACCACGATCATGGGATATTCATTCACGGAAATCACCTAAACCAAGGAGTTGTCATGAAACAAATCACTGCAATTATCAAACCCTTCAAATTAGATGAAGTCCGCGAAGCGCTGGCGGAAGTCGGCATCACCGGCTTGACCGTGACTGAAGTAAAAGGTTTTGGCCGGCAGAAAGGGCATACCGAGTTGTATCGCGGCGCCGAATATGTGGTCGATTTTTTGCCGAAGGTGAAAGTTGAAGCGGTGGTCGATGAGAAGGTGTCCGATCAGGCGGTCGACGCAATCATCAAGGCGGCACGCACCGGCAAAATCGGCGACGGGAAAATTTTCGTGCGCAATGTGGAGCAGGTGATTCGTATCCGTACCGGAGAGACCGGGCCGGACGCGGTCTGAATCGAATGACTCAGGTACATGAGCTTGAAGTAGGATGGGTAGAGCGCAGCGAAACCCATCAGTACCCTGATTGCGGCCATTGATGGGTTTCGCTGCGCTCTACCCATCCTACAATTCTACTTTGTACCCAGGCTACGGGCTGGATATTCATTCAAGTCGTACGCCCTTGGCCCACGTCGTCAACCGCAACGCGCAAATCACCAGCGCACTCGACCACAAGGAAAAATCCGGCGGCATGCCGGTTTTCTGCATCAGCAAATAAACCCAACATCCGAGAAACGCGCAGACCGCATACGGCTTGCCGTCGCGCAGTACCATCGGAATCTCGTTGCACACAATATCCCGCAGTACACCGCCGAAAATGCCGGTGATCACGCCCATCATGGACGCGATGAACAGCGGCATGCCTGCCGCTTGCGCTTCGGCGACGCCGGCAATCGAAAATAAGCCCAGTCCCAATGCATCGGCGATTACGATCAGGCGTTCCGACACGATTTTGCGCAAGGTGCGAATCAAGGGTGTGGCGATCAATGCCAGGACAAAAATCAAAATCGCGTATTCCTGATGCGTGACCCAAAATAACGGGCGCTTGTCGAGCAGGATATCGCGCAGCGTACCGCCGCCGAATGCGGTGATGAATGCAACGGTGAATACACCGACCAGGTCCATCTTCTTGCTGCGCGCTTCAATGAAGCCGGAGAAGGCGCCGATCAGGATCGCGAGGATTTCGATGATTTTGATCAGGGTCATGCGTTGGATGCGCCGTTAGAGTTGCGGACTTGATGGATTATGGGAGGTTCTCAGCTATGGGCCTTCAGCAAAACAACCAGTGCGCCAGCGCCGCCATCGGCTGCGCGCGCCTGACAAAACGCGATGACTTCTTCTTTTTGCACCAGCCAGTTGCGTACCTTGTTCTTCAATACCGGTTCCTTGTTGATGGAACCAAGGCCTTTGCCATGAATGACGCGTACGCAACGCACGCCGCGCTTGCCGGCATTGCGCAGAAATTCCGCCAGCGCTTCGCGCGCTTCTTCGGTGCGCAGCCCGTGCAGGTCGAGCTGGCTTTGAATCACCCAATGGCCGCGCCGTAATTTGCGCAGCGTGTCCGGGCCAATGCCATTGCGCGCAAAGCTCAATGCTTCATCGGTATCGAGCAGCGTTTCGACACTGAACTCATCCGACAGCGATTCCTGCAATGCCGCCTGCTCGTCCGCCATATGTTGTTTTGCGACCGGTAGCGGGCGCGGTGCGATCACCACGATTTTGTCCGCAGGCGCCAGCGGTGCGACATCGCCGACGCTGCGGCGGAACAGGTCGGCATCGACCTCCGCCTGCTTTTCACGGCGCAGGCGCTCGGCATCCGCCGCCTGGCGTGCTTCCTCCTGCGCTTTCAAATCCTTGCGCAGCGATTTGAGCGCCGAGAAATCCTTGATGGGGCTAGACATGGTGCGTTCAGTTCACGTTGAATGTGAAAGCGGAAATCTTATCCTTCCAGACTTTCCAGATAACGTAGTGCGTCGAGCGCCGCCATGCAGCCGGTGCCGGCGCTGGTCACTGCCTGCCGGTATACGTGGTCCTGCACATCGCCGGCCGCGAATACGCCCGGCATGGTCGTGGCGGTTGCCAGTCCTTCCAGTCCGGTCCTGGTCTTGATGTAACCGTTATGCATTTCCAGTTGACCTTCGAAGATGCCGGTATTCGGCTTGTGGCCGATCGCGATGAAGACGCCGTGCAGCGGAATTGCCGTCACGCTGTCGTCAGCGATCGATTTGACTCTGATGCCGGTCACGCCGCTCTCGTCGCCCACCACTTCTTCCAGTTTGTGATTCCATTTGATGTCGACTTTGCCTTCCGCGACTTTTGCCATCAAGCGGTCGATCAGGATCGCTTCGGCGCGGAATTTATCGCGGCGATGAATCACCGTTACCTTGGTCGCAATATTCGATAAATACAAGGCTTCTTCGACCGCCGTGTTGCCGCCGCCGATGACGGCGACTTCCTGTCCGCGATAGAAGAAACCGTCGCAGGTTGCGCATGCGGATACGCCTTTGCCCATGAACGCCGCTTCCGACGGCAAACCCAGATACTGGGCCGACGCACCGGTCGCAATGATGAGCGAATCGCAGGTGTATTCACCGGAATCGCCGATCAGGCGGATCGGCTTTTCGGTCAGCTTTGCGGTATGGATATAGTCGAAAATGATTTCGGTATTGAAGCGCTCTGCGTGCTGTAACAGGCGCTGCATCAATTCCGGCCCCTGCACGCCCAGCGGATCGCCCGGCCAGTTTTCCACGTCGGTTGTGGTCATCAGTTGGCCGCCTTGCTCGACGCCGGTAATCAGCACCGGTTTCAAATTGGCGCGCGCCGCATAGACGGCGGCGCTATAGCCGGCCGGACCGGAGCCGAGAATCAAGACGTGGGCGTGTTTGGGGGTAGTCATAAGGATTATCCGCAGTAAATGGCGTTAGAAGATGAGGCTGGCTAAGATGGCAAAACGAGCAATTAATAGGGTATATATGTCGCCGCTACTCGAAATTTCAACCGGATGGGGATTATTAAGCCCGAAAACTGGTTAAGATTATAGACGAACATGCCACGCCGGCACGGGTGGCAGCATCAAAGAATGCCCGATACCGGCGGCATGCGTGAAATCAGCTTTATATTGGCGCCGACGCGCCCGGATTTATGACAAAAACAAGCCAAGCCTATACCCGCAACACCAATCCGGCAGATGCGCAGCCGCTGCCCAACCGGCTGGTGCGCCTGTTATCCGAAGCGCGCTGGTTCGTGCTCGCGGCCGTGACACTGTATCTGGTCCTTATTTTCCTGACGTATTCGAAAGTCGATCCGGGATGGTCGCAGGCGAATGTCGTGCCGAAGCTGAATAACTGGGGCGGGCGCATCGGTGCATGGCTGGCCGACCTGATGCTGTTCATCTTCGGTTTTTCCGCATGGTGGTGGTGCGTGCTGCTGCTGCGTTCCGTGATGACCGGATACCGGCGCTTGTCGCAAAAATTTCTGCTGCAAAAAGAACCCGAGCCGGAGCACCGCCATGAGGGCATGATTCGCGCTGTGGGATTCATGTTGCTGATCATCGGCAGCGTCGCGCTTGAATACCTGCGCATGTACTCACTGAAAGCGCAATTGCCGCGTGCACCGGGCGGCGTGCTGGGCGAATTGATCGGCGGCGCCGCGCTCAATGCATTGGGCTTTACCGGCGCCACCCTGTTCCTGCTGCTGCTGTTCGGCCTCGGCTTCAGTCTGTTTTTTCATGTGTCGTGGCTGGCGGTCGCGGAGCGCATCGGCGGCGCGATCGAGATCATGGTCGAAGGCATCAAGACTTTATACGCAGCACGCGAGGATCGCAAAGTCGGCATTGTCGCCGCCGTAAAGCGTGAAGAAGTCGTGGTGCAGGAGCGTGCAAAAATTGTCGTGGCGCCGCCGATCCGCATCGAGCCGCAAATCGTCGCAGTGCCGAAATCCGAGCGTATCGAAAAGGAAAGGCAGGTGTCGCTCTTCAACGATCTGCCGGACACCAATTTGC
The DNA here is from genome assembly GCA_946478765.1 of uncultured Oxalobacteraceae bacterium. The sequence continues at coordinate 8,132 of CAMLDH010000025.1, forward strand.
CGCCCTTGTCGCTGCTCGATGAGCCGCCGCAGATCCAGGAAACGGTCAGCATCGAAATCCTGGAATTCACCAGTCGCCTGATCGAGAAAAAACTGTCCGACTTCGGCGTCGACGCCAAGGTGGTCGCCGCCTACCCGGGACCGGTGATCACCCGTTACGAAATCGAGCCCGCCACCGGTGTGAAAGGCAGTCAGATCGTCGGCCTGGCGCGCGACTTGGCGCGCTCGCTGTCGCTGACATCGATTCGCGTGGTGGAGACGATTCCCGGCAAGAATTTCATGGGACTGGAGTTGCCGAATCCGAAGCGGCAGATCGTGCGCTTGACCGAAATCCTGGGTTCTAAAGTCTATAACGACAGTTCGTCGAGCCTCACCATCGCGCTCGGCAAGGATATCGCCGGCAATCCGGTCATCGCCGATCTGGCGAAGATGCCGCACTTGCTGATTGCCGGTACCACCGGCTCGGGTAAATCGGTCGGCATCAATGCGACCATTCTTTCGCTGCTGTACAAGTCCGATCCGAACTTCGTACGCATGATCCTGATCGATCCGAAAATGCTTGAAATGTCGGTGTATGAAGGCATTCCGCATTTGCTCGCGCCGGTCGTGACCGACATGCGCCAGGCCGGTCACGCATTGAACTGGGCGGTGGCCGAGATGGAACGGCGCTACAAGTTGATGTCCAAGCTCGGCGTGCGCAATCTGGCCGGCTACAATCAGAAGATCGTGGAAGCCGACAAGCATGAACAGAAGATTCCGAATCCGTTCAGCCTGACGCCGGATGCGCCGGAGCCTTTGGATAAACTGCCGACCATCGTCATCATCATCGACGAGTTGGCCGACCTGATGATGGTGGTCGGCAAAAAGGTCGAAGAGTTGATCGCGCGTATTGCGCAAAAGGCGCGCGCCGCCGGCATCCATCTGATCCTGGCCACGCAGCGCCCATCGGTCGACGTCATCACCGGCTTGATCAAGGCGAATATCCCGACCCGCATCGCGTTCCAGGTCAGCAGCAAGATCGACTCGCGCACCATTCTCGATCAGATGGGTGCGGAGGCGCTGCTCGGCATGGGCGACATGCTGTATATGCCGCCCGGTACCGGCTTGCCGGTGCGCGTGCATGGCGCGTTCGTCTCCGATGAAGAAGTGCACCGCGTGGTGCAGCACCTGAAGGCGCAAGGGGAACCGAATTATATTGAAGGCATCTTAGAAGGTGGTGTCGCGGAGGAGGGCGCCGATGGCGCATTGAGCGGCGAAGGCGGCGGCGAGGCCGACCAGCTATACGACCAGGCGGTGGCCGTCGTGCTCAAGAATCGCCGCGCATCGATCTCGCTGGTGCAGCGGCATTTGCGCATCGGCTACAATCGCGCGGCGCGCTTGCTGGAGCAGATGGAGCAAAGCGGCCTGGTATCCACAATGCAATCCAACGGCAACCGGGAAATCCTGGTGCCGGCAGGTAATACAGCTGAATAGGAAGAATTTTGACTCAAGCTTCAAATACAGAAAATACAGAACGAAATTTTCGCAGATGGCCTGCGCAGTTTTTAACAGCCGTCTTTCTCGCATCTGCACCATGGATGGCAAACGCATCCGCGCTGGATCAATTCAGATCTTTCGTCGCGACCACGAAAGCGGCCAAAGGCGAATTCACACAACGTCTGGTGAAAGCCGACAGTGCCGGTGGCGCGAAAATGTCGAATCCATCTAGCGGCACCTTCATGTTCGCGCGCCCCGGAAAATTCATCTGGACCTATCAAAAGCCTTACGAACAGCTGTTGCAGGCCGATGGTGAAAATCTCTATATCTACGACAAGGATTTGAACCAGGTCACGGTCAAGAAACTCGGTAATGCACTTGGCTCATCGCCGGCCGCGATCCTGTTCGGCAGCAATGATCTGGAAAAGAATTTCACCTTGAAGGAAGCCGGTGCCAAAGACGGGCTGGAGTGGCTGGAAGCGACGCCGAAGACCAAGGACACGACGTTCGACCATATCGGCATCGGCTTGAAAGACGGCGTGCCGCAGGCGATGGAATTGCGCGATTCATTCGGGCAGGTGTCGCTGCTGTCGTTCAAGAAATTCGACAAAAATCCTGCGATAACGGCGGAGCAATTCAAGTTTGTGGCGCCGAAAGGCACGGACGTTTTTCAACAATAAATTCACGATTCCAAGAATGCAGGAGAGGTGCAGCGTCCCTCATCCTGCGAACGCCATGACTTCAATTCCACTCGCAGAACGCCTTCGCCCAAAATCGCTCGACGACGTAATCGGTCAGCAGCATCTGCTCGCCTCCGGCAAACCGCTACGTGTCGCATTCGAATCGGGCGAACCGCATTCGATGATCCTGTGGGGGCCGCCCGGTGTCGGCAAGACCACGCTGGCGCGTCTGATGGCGGACAGCTTTCAGGCGGAATTCATCGCGTTGTCGGCAGTGCTGTCGGGCGTGAAGGATATCCGCGAAGCGGTCGAGCGGGCGCAAGTCACGCGCGCCAATTCCGGCCGCCGCACCATTCTGTTTGTCGATGAAGTCCATCGTTTCAATAAAAGTCAGCAGGATGCTTTCTTGCCGCATGTCGAGAGCGGGTTGTTTACATTTATCGGCGCGACAACGGAGAATCCCTCGTTCGAAGTGAATGGCGCCTTATTGTCGCGGGCATCCGTTTATGTACTGAAGTCGCTGACGGAGGATGATCTCGCTGCGTTGGTGGATCGCGCATGCAAAGATGAACTGGATGGTCTTGGCTTTACAGCGGATGCAAAGGAGACGCTGATTGCCAGTGCCGACGGCGATGGCCGCAAGCTGCTGAACAATCTGGAAATCGTCGCTCGTGCGGCGCAAGCAAAGGCGCGGCGGGAGGTCGATGCGCCGCTGCTGGCCGAATGCCTGGGCGATGCATTGCGCCGCTTTGATAAGGGCGGCGATGCATTTTACGATCAGATTTCAGCGCTGCATAAATCGGTGCGAGGTTCCAATCCGGATGCGTCGCTGTACTGGTTCGTACGCATGCTCGATGGCGGCGCCGATCCGCGTTATCTGGCGCGCCGTATCATTCGCATGGCGTCCGAGGATATCGGTCTGGCTGATCCGCGCGCATTGCGCCTGGCGCTGGATGCGGCGGAAACCTACGAACGTCTTGGTTCGCCGGAGGGGGAGCTGGCATTGGCGCAGGCGGTGGTGTACTTGGCGTGCGCGGCCAAGTCGAATGCGGTTTACAAGGCGTATAACGCGGCGCGTGCGTTCGTTGCCAAGGACAAGTCGCGGCCGGTGCCGGAGCATTTGCGCAATGCGCCGACCAAGCTGATGAAGGAGCTTGGGTATGGCAAGTTGTATCGATATGCGCATGATGAGCCGGATGCGTATGCGGCAGATGAGACGTATTTGCCGGAGGGGGTAACGGAGCGGTGGTATCAGCCTGTGCCGCGCGGGCTGGAAGGGAAGATTGGCGAGAAGCTGGCGTATTTGAAGTCGCTGGATCAGGCTGCTCGAAAGAATGACAAAAAATAGCAGTCTGCCGGGCAATCGCATTCACTTCCTCTCTGTCAATTGTTTGGTTCATCATATTCGCGGCAACCACGGCGTGCTTGGTACAATGAGGGTTTAGTGTATTCACCCCTGCAATCGCCATGATCGACATCCAACTCCTCCGCAAAGACATCGACACCGTCGCTGCCCGTCTGGCAACGCGTAAATTCCAGCTCGATGTCGCCACGTTCAACGCACTCGAAGCCGAGCGCAAGCAGATACAGACCCGTACCGAAGAGTTGCAAAGCAAGCGCAACACGCTGTCCAAGCAAATCGGCATGCTCAAGGGGAAGGGCGAAGATGCCTCTGCGGTGATGGCGGAAGTGACCGGTATCGGCGACGAGTTGAAAGCATCCGCCACGCGCCTGGAAGAATTGCAGGCGCACATCAGCGATTTCCTGCTGTCGGTGCCGAATCTGCCGCATGAATCCGTGCCGGTCGGACAGGACGAAACCGCGAATGTGGAAGTGCGCAAAGTCGGTACGCCACGCACCTTCGATTTCGACGTCAAAGACCATGTCGATGTCGGCGCTGCGCTCGGGCTGGATTTCGATGTCGCGGCCAAATTGACCGGCTCGCGCTTTTCAGTCATGAAAGGCGGCATCGCGCGGCTGCATCGCGCGTTGGCGCAGTTCATGCTGAACACGCACACAGGCGAGCATGGTTACACCGAGTGCTATACGCCTTACATGGTCAATGCGGATTCCATGCGCGGCACTGGTCAGCTGCCGAAATTTGAAGCCGATCTGTTCGCAGTCAAAAAGGGCGGACAGGAAGGCGAGGGCGAGACGCTTTATCTGATTCCGACCTCCGAAGTGTCATTGACCAATCTCGTGCGCGATGAAATCGTCGCTGCCGATGCGCTGCCGATCAAACTCGCCGCGCACACGCCATGCTTCCGTTCCGAAGCAGGCAGCTATGGTCGCGACACGCGCGGCATGATTCGGCAGCATCAATTCGATAAAGTGGAGATGGTGCAAATCGTCCACCCGGAAAAATCATACGAGGCGCTGGAAGAAATGGTGGGTCACGCCGAGACGATTCTCAAGAAGCTCGGTTTGCCGTATCGCGTTTTGGCATTGTGCACCGGCGACATGGGGTTTGGATCTGCGAAGACGTACGACCTTGAAGTATGGTTGCCGGCACAAAACACGTATCGTGAAATTTCGTCGCTTTCCAATATGGAAGCGTTCCAGGCACGCCGCATGCAGGCGCGCTTCCGCAACGCACAAGGCAAGCCGGAATTGGTGCATACCTTGAATGGCTCGGGTCTGGCCGTCGGCCGCACGCTGGTCGCGGTTCTGGAAAATTGTCAGCAGGCGGACGGCAGCGTCGAGATTCCGGAAGTATTGCGGCCTTACATGGGCGGCTTGGCGCGTTTGGTGCCGTAAGACGGATTAATTTGTTTAACCGATGCACATGCCGATGGTAAATCTGCTGTCATTCGTCCCAGTGGCCAGAATGACAGGCCTTGCCGAGGTGGCGATAAATAGTTGTTGTAATCGCGATGGCTATTTCTTCTGATGCTGGACTCTGATATACTCTCGTGCTTTGCAGCATTCCGGTGCTGCAAAGCGACTGAAACAGGAAAGGTGGCAGAGTGGTCGAATGCGCTGGACTCGAAATCCAGTGTACGTTTAGGCGTACCGTCGGTTCGAATCCGACCCTTTCCGCCAAGAATCAAGCACGTAGTTGCTAACAAAAAAGCCCCTTAAATGGGGCTTTTTCTTTGGGGGATGGGGATTTTTGCCATCCGTCAGTCAATCTTCCAGATCGCCGCCGCCAGTGTAGCGGTGGACCCCCGAACTTGGCGCGAATCCGTCGGCGCTCCTGCGCGATCATGCAAACCATAATCTCGAATTACCTGCGCTACGCGCAAGCGGTAATCGGCGAAGATGGTTTGCCGGCCTTCGGCTTGCACCTGACGATGGGCATCAAGATTGCGCCAGCGTTGTACGGCCTCTTCGTCCCGCCAATAAGAGAACGACAAAATCTTGCCGGGCTGCACAAGGCTCTCGAATCGTTCGATTGAAATAAAGCCGTCGAGATGTTCAAGATGCGGTCGCAACGCAGCCGCGGCGTCGAGATACGCTTGCTTGTGACCAGGGTGCGGTACCGCCTCAAAGATGACGGCGATCATCCGGGCATGTCCATCGTAGAAGCTGGAAGGCGGAATGTGCCTTCCACAGCCTGCACAAAAGTACGCTCCTCCCGCAAAATGAATCGTTTGGTTTGTGCCATCTCGAAATTTGCGCGTCCTTCCGGATCGGATTTGAGTCTGGCCCGGTAGCGCTCGTATGACGCCAGACTATCGAATGCGATCAAGCCCCAGGCAATATTGTTGGTTCCCTCGTGCGGCAGGAAGTAGCCGACCAGGTCGCCGCCGCAGCGCGGAATGATGTGCCCCCAATTTTCCGAATACGTCTTGAACGCTTCGCGCTGGAATGGATCGATTTCATATCGGATAAAGCAGGTGATGGCCATGTTCGTTCTCCTTGAATTGATGGCGATGATGATAGCTGCTTGCGGTTGGCAGATGGTTCGGCTAGCATCGAACTATGAAAGACGGACCTAACATAGTCGGCATCGCGGCGCTCATAGGCGATCACGCCCGGGCCGAGGTGCTCACGGCCCTGATGGCCGACAGAGCGCTGACCGCAACCGAACTTGCTGCGGTGGCAGGCGTGACCAAGCAAACCATCAGTGCCCACCTCGCCAAGCTGCTCGATGCGGGACTGGTTGCGGTGGATTGCCAGGGACGGCATCGTTATTTCCGTCTCGCCGACCGCGACGTTGCCCATTTGCTTGAATCGCTGATGGGCGTTGCCTTCCGGACCGGCGCTGTGCGGTTGCGCGCCAGTCCGCGCGAGCCGGCGTTGAGGAAGGCGCGCGTTTGCTACGACCACCTTGCGGGCGAACTGGGCGTAAGCATCTACGAAGGCATGTTGCAGAGTGGCGCGTTGATGCCCGATGCCGACGGCTTGAAACTTACCGCCTTCGGCCAGCAGTTGTTCGAACAATTGGGTATCGACACGGACATCCCTGCGTCGCAACGGCGCAGGTTTTGTCGCGCATGTCTGGATTGGAGCGAACGCCGTTATCATCTCGCGGGTGCTCTGGGCGCGTCACTGCTCGCTCGGATTATTGCGCTTGGTTGGGCGAGACGCGTCAAGGATTCGCGTGTCGTCATATTCACCGCGGCCGGTGAGCGGGCTCTTCACGAATTTTTCAGTCGTGCGCAGCGGGAACCGGTCAGAAGCGACCACTCGGCGATTCGGCGGAATGCGTAGTGAGCCGCTCAAGCCTGGTCGAAGAAAAAACAATATTAAGAGAAATTTTGTGAATACCTCAATAACAATGAACTCACCGGAGCCGCATGTTCCGGAAACGGCATTTGGCAAATGGTTTTTGCAGACCAACACATGGACTGTTCACGTGCTGGATTGTGCGATAAAAGATCTGGTGCGCTTGATCCCGGATCGGCGGCCGATTTATCCGGTGGTGGCGGATGTGGGTTGCGGCTGGGGGCGTTCGCTCAAAAAGCTCAGCGATCAATTTTCGCCGCAACGCCTGATCGGCATGGATATCGATCCGGCAATGCTTGCGGCTTCTGCAAAAGAGGCTGCCAATGCAGGACTGCAGGCAGAATTCATTAACTGCTCAAGTTCGCGTTTGGCGCTGCCGGATAATAGCGTCGATCTGCTCTTCTGCCATCAGACCTTTCATCACTTGATCGACCAGGAACAGGCTATCCGCGAATTTTTTCGTGTGCTCAAACCGGGCGGCGTGTTGTTGTTCGCGGAATCCACTCGGCGTTATATCCATTCATGGATCATCCGGCTATTGTTTCGCCATCCGATGGAAGTGCAAAAATCGGCGCCTGAATATCTGGCGCTCGTTCGTAGCGCCGGCTTTGACGTGGCGTCGGAATCGATCTCTTATCCTTACTTATGGTGGAGCCGCGAAGATCTGGGAGTGAGGGAACGGTGGTTTGGAATTGCGCCGCCACGTGAACGGGAAGAAACTCTTGTCAATCTTGTCGCCAGCAAACCGCATTCTGCATGAATTCCGGTGTGGAGATTATGTGACTATTGCCGACTTTGAGAGGGTAATTCTGAACTAAGTAGTTACACAAAATTATCTGTGTTGCGATCAAGCGGGAAAGGGGTGCGCTTGCGCACCCCTTTCCATTTTTCTGCTTTTATCGATACGCATTCACACTTGATTTTGCGTCGGTGCTTAAAAAACGGTCTGATTGAACTGTGCTTTTTTAAAGTTATAGCGTCCGTCGGCCGCCCTCATCTGATAAAGGCTCATGAAAATCATCGTGTCTCACGGACTTCCAAACGAGAGCATGGTTGACCGATAACAAACCGTGCAGCTGATCACGTCGCTTGAACGGAAATATCTCATCTCCACTCATCTTCCATGGCACTGCCAAGTGCATCGTTCGCCAACCACAATCTGAATTCTTGCGAGTCCAGCGATTGTAACCGGCACGACAAGTTCCGGTTGACGCAGCGCAGACCTCATCGCGGTTCTATCTGCGGCTCCGCTTTGTATCATTGTTCGAATGCTTAAAAGCCGGTAGTCTTGATATCACTACTCCCAAACCAGTTATCAGGCGCCATGTGTGGTTTTGCACAACGGGCAGCGCCTGCGAAGCGAGGCGCGCAAGTGATCGTGGCATCGTATCGACGAGGCTGATCAACAAGAAGGATGCTGGAAATGTTATACGTCTCCAAGTCTACGGAGCAAAATCAAACCGTGCTCGTTTTGCGTCCGTCCAGCCGTATTGAGGGCGTCTGTCCTTATCTCGATCTGCTGAAGGATTTCGGCATCAGGCTGCTTGAGCGTTCCACCCTTCAAACCGCGCATAGTGCGGTTCATGCCGGTTGCCGGGTCGGCTTGTTGATTATCAAACGTGAGGAAGATTTAGGTAAGCTCGATGTGTGCGAGCCGTTTTTGAGCATCCATAAAATCTCGTGGGTCGGCTTGATTGCGCAGGAGCTGATTGCGGTACCGAAGGTGCGCGAGTTCATCGCCGAGTATCTGTTCAATTTCATTACCATCCCGGCGCAGATCGAGCATATTGTGTTGACGCTGCGGCATGCGTGGGGCATGGCATTCGTGCGCGCTCTCCACAAGGACGCGCATCCCGAGGTATCGGGCGCCGCGAAAGAATCGACCATTGTCGGCAAAAGCCCTGCGATGCAACGCTTGTTCGAGCAGATCGTCAAAGTTGCGCGTACCGATGCATCGGTCATGATCACCGGATCGTCCGGCACCGGAAAGGAACTTGTGGCGCGCTCTTTGCACTGCCAGTCAGAGCGGAAAGAGGCGCCCTTTTGTGCCGTCAATTGCGGTGCGATTGCGCCGCAGTTATTTCAATCGGAATTATTCGGCTATGAAAAGGGTGCGTTCACCGGCGCCAGCCAGCGCAGGATAGGGCGTATCGAAGCCGCGCAAGGCGGCACTTTGTTTCTCGATGAAATTGGCGACATGCCGTTTGACATGCAGGTGAATCTGCTGCGCTTTTTGCAGGAAAAGACCATTGAGCGGGTCGGCGGAACCGAGGCGCTGCCGATTAATGTGCGGGTCATCGCGGCAACCCATATCGACTTGGCCGGCGCGGTCAAGCAAGGCCGGTTTCGGGAAGATCTCTACTACCGCATCAACGTCATTTGCATTGCGACACCGAATCTGGCCGAGCGCGGCGAAGATATCGAAGATATCGCGAAGTATTATTTCGCTCGATTCGCGACATTGCACAACAGGAGTCTGCGCGGCTTTTCGAAAGCCGCGATGGATGCGTTGCTCAGCCACGACTGGCCCGGCAATGTGCGCGAATTGGTCAACCGGGTGCAGCGCGCAGTGGTGATGGCAGAAGGACGCTACATTCAGCCGGAAGATCTGGACTTTGCGCACCATCCGCCACGTGACCATATGATGTCCCTGGAAGATGCGCGTGCCAGCGCAGAAGGCGCGATGATCCGGCGCGCATTGTCGCAGTCGCGCAACCAGGTTTCGCGGGCGGCAGACCTACTCGGCATTTCGCGTGTGACCTTGTACCGCTTGATCGAGAAATACCATATCCGGATAAGTACTCTGTCGGACCCGCATGCGCAGTATGGGGATACGAGCAGAACGGAGCTGTAGATGGTGTGTCATGGCTCGCCTGGGCAGAAAAGTTTTTGGCCGCCCGCTTAGAGCGGTTTTCGTATGAGTGTGCGGGTGCTGCGGGCCGCTTTGGAGCGCATTGCGGCGTTGCTCGTCCCTTGCAGGGCGCGTACCCGCTTGCAAGCGGGTACTGTTTCGCAGGCGGATCGCATGCGATCCGAAACCCCTGCTGCACCTTGTGTGGCTCGCCACACGGCGCTCCTCACGGTGGAGCAGGGAATTCGCGGCGCACTGCGCCGTGCCTGCGTAACGGCGTTCCCTTGCAAGGGAACGCTCCTTTCTTGCACTGCACCCCCAAACCAACCCGCATCACCCGCACACTCATACGAAAACCGCTCTAGAACGACATGGGCAATCGGAAAGTAAGCGACACATCCGGCGTGTCGCGGGTCAGGCCGGCGCCGACCGACACGCTTAACGATGTCTTGTCTGTGACGCGATACGAATAGCCGAGCAACAGCGTGGCGAGCTGGGTTCTGACCGAGCCCGCCACGGTCTTGCCGTCTTGCCTGGTTCGTCCGACCGAATTGTGGTCGTAGCCGATGCTGAAAGAGGATTTTTCGTTCAGCGCCAGACCCATGCCGAAGTTGAAGCCGATCACATCGCCGGGCTCGACCGTACCGATAAATTCCTGTTCGCCGTCCAGTACCTTGCGACTGACATTGGTGCGTTTGAAATTGTGCAGATAACTGAAGCTGCCGAAAAGCACCGCCGGGTCGGATGGATATAACCAGGTAAGGCTCGGTTGCAGCGAATGAAAACCGGAACCGGTCGGCAGGTCCAGAGACAGGCCGGTGCCGGTGGTATTGCCGGTGCAGCGTGTTTTGCAATCCGTCACGACATCGAACGGGTCTCTCCCAGTGCGCGATTTGTAGCGCAGCGAGGCGATGTAATACGGCTTGTCGGCGCCGCCGTCGTTGAGTTGGTAGCGTGCGGCCAGTTCGATGTCGCCGATCGCCTTGCCGCTGGTTTCGAAGACGTTTTCGGAAGCGGCGCCGGTGAAGATTTCACGGCTGACGGTCGAGTCCGAGCGGTACACATAAGGTAGTCTGGCCTCCAACTCGAAGCGGCTGGTCACGCCATAACGCCCGGCGAGCGCGGCGGTGAAGGTATTGCGCTTGATTTCGCGCACGTCGACCAGACCGATCAACAGTGCCGGGATGATGGTATAGCCCACCAGCGCGACGCGGTTGCTGGACGAATAGCCGAACTGCATGGATGGTTCCAGCACATATTTCCCCCTGGGCGTGAGCACGCCGGTTTGTTCGAATATCGGGGCAACCTTGGGCTGAGGGCTATTGCTTTCCGGTGCGGCGCTGGCCGCTGTCGGGGCCGTTGCGCCGGCTTGTGCGACCGCGTCGGGGGCGGCGCCTTTGCCGTACTGTGCCGACAACAGTTGTGCCGATAGCGCGCGCTGCATGTCTTTCAGAATGGCCTCTTGCTCGGCCATTTGCTTCTTGAGGATTTCCAGCCGTTCTGCTACGTCATTCTGGCTTGCGTGGGCTTGTGCCAGACTATTGAGTAGAACAAGGGCGGAACCGAGCACGACATGGCGGCTGCGAGATCGTAGTCGCGTCATCGCCCTTGTTCCTCTGCATGGGCGATGGTCAAAAGTACATTTCCGTATTGAGCAAAAATCTGATGCATATTCAGCCCTTGGTCATTGGTTGCGAGGGTCCAGTTTTGACTATTTGCATAATTGCTTTTCTGATCATGCACAATATTCCAGCCTGTTGTTTTTGTCTTGCCGCAAATGTCGACGCCAGCTGGCATGCCGCACTGATTTGCCGAACGCATTCTTTACACTTTGCGGCACACGGCGCAGCGGCGTTATGACGTCATTGGAACCTGCGACATTCCGCATTGCATCGGCCTCTTCGAGGTCGAATCTCCCTCTGTACATTCGGCTTGATTGCGCGATGGCGTGCTTGCATGCACACATGCGACGGCATCCGCTTTTCGGCAATGAAAGTAACAGAATCGATACAGCTTCGATTCAGTTGGACGAGCATCAACAAGGACGTGCAAGGCATTGAATTGGCAGATGAATTTTTGAGCAATATTGTGTGACGGAATGTTCGACGCAGCCGAATCGCCCGGGATTGTAAGGAGCCTGTTACGTCCATCATCGGCATTTCCCGTGCGCACGTGGCGGTGACTCAATTTCGTTGCTGGAATTATTAATTTTCTCTATTTTTCAAAGGCTTAGGTAGCTTTTGTTGGTGTGGTGTGGATGTGGCCTCCATTTTGCTGATATGCGAATGGATTGGCGCGGTATGCCAAGCCTTTGACGAACGTTCATCAACAACTCTTGTTATGGGAAAAATCATGAAGAAGACATTACTGGCATCCGCTGTTGCGATTGCATTCGGTCTTGCCGGCCCGGCATGGGCCGTCGACCAGAGCATCACCAAAACCGGTGACGGGACTGATACATTCACCAATGCCAACACCAAGACCAAGACCGCGACCAACAATGGCGCGGCGGCCAACGACCATTCGGCCGCATGGAATGGCAATGCAGGTACCGCGACAGCCACGACGCAATCCGCTGCGGCCAACAACGGCAGCACTGCCACGTTCAGCGCGAAAAACTCGTTCAATAGCAGCACCGCCACCGCGACTAGCGCGCTGACTGGCACTGTGACTGGCAATACTGTCAGTGGCATTGGCAATACCGCGAGCAACGTAGGTAGTACCACTGGCGGCGCGGGCGCCGCCGGCACGGGAACCGGCGGCACGGCCACATCGAGCGGTACCAATACCTCTGGCCCTTCTACTGCCTCAAATACAGCAACCGGAGGTGGGGCGACCGCGACCAACACCCCCACAGGTGGTGGTGGGACGGCTACCGGTACAGCGAC
>CAMLDH010000026.1 GCA_946478765.1 uncultured Oxalobacteraceae bacterium
CGTTTTTTTCGGCGGTTGCCAATCAAACACATCGCCCCCAAACCTGCGAACATCAAAGCGTAGTTTGATGGCTCCGGCACAGCTGATACTGTGATGCCACCAAGGTAAAACTGGTCTGGATGCTTACCACCAAAAGAGAACGTAAATTCTTTACCCACTTTATCGAGTCCGTTAATGTCGCTAGCCAATACAGTGTTCACTCCATCAAACAGAAATGTTGAGCTTGGAGCCCAACTGGTGTTGTGCCCATCTGAGCGTAGCGAAAGGGCACTCAACTTGACTGCGGTATCAAATTTCAATACCAGTTTTTCATTTTGGGTGACGTTGTCATCGGCGCCGTTGTTAGTGACGTGATACACGCCAAGCCCGGCGCCAATATGTTTGAGTGCATTGTAAGCATTCTCATAATCTTGTATCACGGTGACTTGATCCCAAATGCCATTCTTGAAATAGTAGCCGGTTGCCGTGGCGGTAATACCGTCAACGGTATATTTTAGATCGCCACCAAGGGGATTGATTGGGGCAGCAAAGTTGGAACTGCAAATATCGCCTCCACATTGCCAGTAGCCGGAATGGAGCGTCTCGCTAGGAAGGAATCCGGTATTGTTATTGCCGCTGAATTTCAGGTTGGCGAAATCATAGGTGACAGTAGTGGCAGAGGCCGGCACCATTATTAAACTGGGTAAAGCTACAGCTAAAATCTTGAGAATTTTCATATCGCAGTTCACTTTTTTTATTGAAATTGGCGGCGCCAATTTTTCAGCAACAAAGTGCAATGCAATACATGTGCCACATTAAAATAATTAATTAAATCAAATGCTTGCAATATTTTGGATAGTGATTTATTGCAATTATGTAAATAATTTCGACGCGCTATAAACGTCTCAAAAAAAGCGCGTCAAAACGACTCAGGCAACATCTGTGCGACGCGAGGTTGCGTCGAGAGTTTAGGTGATTTCCGCGCGGTAGTCTGCGCGTCAATTGCCAATCTCCACCGGACGCGCAGGATCGGCGCACCATTCGCTCCACGAGCCCGGATACAAGGCCGCGCCCGACAAGCCCGCCACTTCCATCGCCAGCAGGTTGTGGCAGGCGGTGACGCCGGAGCCGCATTGCATGATGCTGGCCTCCGGCGCCGTGATCAACGCATTGAATTCCGCACGCAGTTGTTGCGCCGCTTTGAAATGGCCATCGGCCTGCAGATTGTCCTTGAAGAAGCGGTTTTTCGCGCCCGGGATATGGCCGCCGACCGGGTCGAGCGTTTCATTCTCGCCGCGAAACCGGTCCGGCGCGCGTGCATCGATGATGGTGCGCGACAGTGTGGCCAGATTGGACCGGATCTCATCGGCCGTGACCGATGCCACGAGGGGCGGCTGAGCATCCACATTGCCGCGCAATTTGGATGCCTGTTCCGTCGATAGCCATTGGCCGTCCGCCTGCCATGCCGGCAAGCCGCCGTCGAGCACCGCAACCGCGTCATGACCGACCCAGCGCAGCATCCACCACAGGCGCGCTGCAAACATGCCGCCCTGTGCATCGTAGGCGACCACTTGCGAACCGTGATTGACGCCCAGGCGGCGCAAGGTGTCAATGAATGCGTCGCGCGCGGGCAAAGGATGGCGACCGCGGAATTCACCGTTCGGCCCCGGCTTCTTGTCGGACAAGTCGCTATCGAGATGCACGAATTGCGCGTTCGGGATATGGCCCGTGTCATAGGCGGCGCGGCCGGCCTCCGGGTTGGCCAGGTCGTGGCGGCAATCGAGCACGACCCAGTTCGGTTCCAGTACATGCTGCGCCAGTTCGGCGGCGGAAATCAGGGTGGTGTAGCGCATTTTCTCTGCCTATATTTCGGTTGCGATCGGATCGGTGCTTGCTTCGATCGGTGATTTTACATTGCGTGTGTTGTAAAAGGTGACGGCGACGCCGCTGACGAGAATGATGCCGATGCCGGCCCAGCTGCGCCAGTCCAGAACATCGTTCCATAACAGGATGCCCCAGAAGCTGGAGAACACGATGCCGGTGTATTGCAGATTCGCGGTGACCAGCGTCTTGCCGAGCCGGTAGGCGCGCGTCATCGCAATTTGCGCGACGGTCGCGCTGACACCCAGCCCCAGCAACAGTGCGATGCCCTTGGGCGTATGCGCATGCCAGACGGGTGCTGGCGTACCGAAGACGCCGGGATGGAAGAGGCTGCCGAGCAATCCCGCCAGCAGGCCGGCGGCCGAAAAATAAAACACGACACGGTATTCCGGCTCGCCCAATTGCCCGAGTTGCCGCACCTGCAGATACGCAAGCGCGGACAGGACGCCCGACAGCAATCCCACAAGGCCGGTCGCCCACTGGTCGGCGTGCATCGAGGGACGCAGCAGCAGCGTGACGCCGACGAAGCTCATCAGAATGGCGCTGACCAGATGCCATTCAAAACGGTTTTTCCCCTGCCACCAGCCGGCGATAAACAGGATGGCTGCGATCCAGATCGGCGACATATAATTCAGCGTCGTGGCGGTTGGCAGCGGCAAGTGGGCAATTGCATAAAACCATAACCACAATGCGATCACACCGATCGTGCCGCGCCACGCGTGATGCCACGGGAGCGCAGTCTTGAGGCTGCCGCCGTGCAGCTTGACGAACGTGAGCATGAACGCCACGCCGACGATGCCGCGGTACATCACGATTTCGGAGGTCGAATACAGGTCGGAAGCAAGCTTGACGCACACGCCCATGATGGCGAACACGAAACTGGCGAAGAGCATCCAGAGAGATTGCATGTGCGGGTCAGGAAAGAGAGACGCGAGAAGGGAAACATCGCAGGCTTCGATGATACTCCGCCTGCTCTTGCCGCGCGTTCAGCACATCATCAGACCGCAATCCGCGCCCGATACCATTCGTGGAAATGCTGCATGCCGTCTTCCATCGGCGACTGGTAGGGGCCGACTTCATTTTCTCCGCGCGCCATCAGGATCCGGCGTCCGGCATCCATGCGCAACGCAATCTCGTCATCCTCGATGCAGGTTTCCATGTAGGCGGCGCGTTCGGCTTCGACGAATTCGCGCTCGAACAGCACGATTTCTTCCGGATAGTAAAACTCGACCACATTGGTGGTTTTCTGCGGGCCGTTCGGCCACACCGTCGACACCACCAGCACATGCGGATACCACTCGACCATGATGTTCGGATACAGCGTCAGCCAGATCGCGCCATAGGGCGGCGCGACGCCGTCGCGGAATTTGAGCACCTGCTCCTGCCACTTCTTGTAGGCCGGCGAACCGGACTTGGACAAGCCGCGATTGACGCCGACCGTTTGCACGCTGAAATCCTTGCCGAATTCCCAGCGCAGATCGTCGCAGGTGACAAAGCTGCCCAAGCCAGGATGGAAGGGTTCGACGTGATAGTCTTCCAGATATACCTCGATGAAGGTTTTCCAGTTGTAATCGCATTCATGCACTTCGACATGGTCGAACAGGTAGCCGCTGAAATCGAGATCTTTCGCGACGCTTAACTGCGCCATTTTTTGCCGGATATCGAAGCCGTTCTGTTCGAACAGCAGGCCGTTCCAGTTCTGCAATGGCGTCTTGGACAGATTCAGGCACGGCGTTTCGCCGAAATGCGGGGCGCCGATCAGTTCACCCTTGAGATCATAGGTCCAGCGATGCAGCGGACAAACGATATTGCTTGAATTGCCGCGGCCATTGAACATTTTCGCCTGGCGGTGACGGCAGACGTTGGACAGCAATTCAATTCCCTGCGCATTGCGCACCAGCATGCGGCCTTCATTTTCCCACGCGAGCGTGGCGAAGTCGCCGGTGTTCGGCACCATCAATTCATGGCCGGCATAACGCGGACCTGGACGGAATAGTTGCTGGGTTTCCTGCTTTAACAGTGATTCGTCAAAATAGACGTTGACCGGAAGTTGCGCGTTAGAACGCGCGAGCTTGGCGAGACTAGCCAGATCGGACATCCCCCACCCCCAAATGTGTTACACCAACCTAAGAGAGAAAGAATCCGCAAAAACCTGTATTCAAACGAAATGAAACGGAAATTTTGGACAGAACTCGCAATTATACCCTAGTCGCATTTGCATTCAGATAACTGGAGTGCCAGCAAATTTTCGTAATGTTGCCCGAACCAAAGCGAAATAAAAGGCATAACTGGATGAGCCTGGCTGCGATATCAAGCCGATTGGACCTGTTTCAAGCCGGTTTGGCACATAAATACATTGAAATTTCAGTCGGTTTTGATGCGGGTCAGGCTTTGTGTTGCCCGAAGTGCCGAGTTGTGGCCAAGATTGCCGTGAAGTAAACATGGCTGTCGCGGCAATCTTTCGCTCAATCGATCCGTCGTTCGCCGTGCTGTTTACAGATGCACTGGACATCGAATTATTTGGGCTACAGGTGCTGGGCACTGCCGAGTCGCAGCGTGGACGTGAGCGCGCGACATACACGACGACCTACTCACCGCACTTTCATTGATGTAAGCACATACTTTTATGGTGAATTTCAACAATGGCATGGCGTGGCTGGCCGTCATGTTGTGCTTTCCCAACGATGCTTGCCGTAGCCCGGAGCGTTGACTGCACCCCGCCAAAAGCGAGAGCGCGACCTGTTAACCGTGCGCCGCAACCATCAAGAGCGCGCCTTGGAAGGTGGTTTGTTCTAAAATAACGGGTTACACTTGAATTTAATCCCTTATGTCCAAGAAACTTGCGTCCACCGGCGCACCCGCCTCGTTTGAACAAGCGATGGCCGAGTTGGAACAATTGGTTGCACAGATGGAGGCGGGCGAATTGCCGCTGGAAGCTTCCGTCGCCGCCTACAAACGCGGCTCCGAATTGGTTAAATATTGCGCGCTGCAACTCGACAAGGTCGAAAGCCAGGTCAAGGTGCTGGAAGGCGACATGCTCAAACCGTTCGCAACCGATGCCGGGACCGAGGCGGAAGAATGACGACAACATTGGCATTTGACGACTGGATGAAAACGGTCCAGTCGGTCATGGAACAGGCATTGGCTTTCCATTTGCCGCTCGAAACCCAGACGCCGGCGCGTCTGCATGCAGCGATGCGGTATGCGGTGCTGGACGGCGGCAAGCGCGTGCGGCCGCTGCTGGTATTCGCCGCCGGCGCATTGTTCGATGTGCAGCAGGAAGATCTGGCGCGCGCCGCGGCAGCGGTCGAAATGATTCATGCGTACTCGCTGGTACATGACGACATGCCGTGCATGGATGACGATGCCCTGCGGCGCGGCAAGCCGACCGTGCATGTCAAATATGATGAGGCGACCGCATTGCTGGTCGGCGATGCGCTGCAAGCGCAGGCGCTTCTGGTGCTGTCCGAAGGCGCCGGCGACGCCGCCCGCAGACTCGACATGGTGCGTTTGCTGGCGCGTGCTTCGGGTTCGGTCGGCATGTGCGGCGGCCAGGCAATCGATCTGTCCAGCGTCGGTTTGACCTTGTCGCTGGCCGAACTGGAGCAGATGCATCGCCTGAAAACCGGCGCGTTGTTACGCGCATCGGTGTTGCTGGGCGCGTTGAGCGGCAAGACGCTGACCGCATCGGAGGCGTCGGCACTGGAAGCGTATGCGAATGCGATCGGCTTGGCATTCCAGGTGGTGGATGACGTGCTGGATGCGACAGCGGACTCGGCCACGCTGGGCAAGACGGCGGGCAAGGATGCTGCGGACAACAAACCGACGTACGTATCAATTTTGGGCCTGGAAGAGTCGCGCACGTTAGCGGAAAAACTGCGCAATGACGCACACCGGGCAGTCATGCAGTTTGGGGAGCAGGCACGGCGGTTGCGCGAACTCGCGGACCTGATCGTGCAACGGAAAGCCTGATATGGAATTACTGAAAAATATTGACCAGCCGGCCGATCTGCGCCGCCTGTCGCGCACGCAATTGAAGCCGCTGGCGGACGAATTGCGTGCGTTCGTGCTCGACTCGGTCTCGAAGACCGGCGGCCACTTGTCGTCCAATCTCGGCACCGTCGAACTCACGATTGCGCTGCATTACGTGTTCAACACGCCGGAAGACCGCATCGTGTGGGACGTCGGGCACCAGACCTATCCGCACAAGATCCTCACCGGGCGGCGCGACCAGATGCACACGCTGCGCCAGTTGGATGGCATCTCGGGTTTTCCGCGCCGCGATGAAAGCAAATACGACACCTTCGGCACCGCGCATTCGTCGACCTCGATCTCGGCCGCTTTGGGCATGGCGCTGGCCGCCAAAACCAAAGGCGAAAACCGCCATGCGATTGCCGTGATCGGCGACGGCGCAATGACGGCCGGCATGGCATTCGAAGCATTGAACAATGGCGGTGTGCATGAAGACATCAACCTGCTGGTGATCCTGAACGACAACGACATGTCGATTTCGCCGCCGGTCGGGGCCTTGAATCGCTATCTGGCGCGCCTGATGTCAGGCCAGTTTTACGCAACCGCAAAAACTGTCGGCAAATCGGTGTTGCCGGGACCGGTGCTGGAATTGGCCAAGCGCTTTGAAGAACATGCGAAGGGGATGGTGGTGCCGGCCACCTTGTTCGAGGAATTCGGCTTTAACTATATCGGCCCGATCGACGGCCACGATCTCGAATCGCTGATCCCGACGCTGCAAAATATCCGCCAGCTCAAAGGCCCGCAATTCCTGCACGTGGTGACCAAGAAAGGCCAGGGCTACAAGCTGGCCGAAGCCGATCCGGTGCTCTACCACGGTCCCGGCAAATTCAATCCGGCGGAAGGCGTCAAACCTGCCGCTGCCGGCAAAATGACCTACACCCAGGTATTCGGCGAGTGGCTGTGCGACATGGCGGCGCAGGACAAGCGCTTGATCGGCATCACGCCGGCCATGCGCGAAGGTTCCGGTATGGTGCAATTCGAGCAACGTTTTCCGAATCGATATTACGATGTCGGCATTGCCGAGCAACATGCGGTCACGTTCGCCGCCGGGATGGCGTGCGAAGGCTTGAAGCCGGTTGTTGCCATTTATTCCACTTTTTTGCAGCGTGCCTACGATCAATTGATCCATGACGTCGCGCTGCAAAACCTCGACGTCACCTTTGCGCTCGACCGCGCCGGACTGGTCGGCGCCGATGGCGCAACCCATGCGGGCAATTACGATCTGGCCTATCTGCGCTGCATTCCGAACATGGTCGTCATGGCCGCTTCGGACGAAAATGAGTGCCGTCAGATGCTCTCTACCGCTTTCCAATATAATGGGCCAGCTGCGGTGCGTTATCCGCGCGGCGCCGGCATCGGCGCCGCGATCGAGAAAGCGCTGACAACGCTCCCGCTCGGTAAAGGCGAAATCAGGCGCGAAGGCAAAGGGATTGCGATTCTCGCCTTTGGCACCATGGTCGCACCGAGTCTGGCCGCAGCCGACGATTTGAACGCAACAGTGGCCAATATGCGTTTCATCAAACCACTGGATGTCGAATTGGTAAAGCAACTGGCGCAAACGCACGACGCGCTGGTGACGATCGAAGAAGGTGCGGTCATGGGCGGCGCAGGGGCTGCGGTGGCTGAAGCACTGGCGGCGGCTGGTATTGCCAAGCCGCTCTTGAATTTGGGGCTTCCGGACAAATTTATTGACCATGGCGATACGGCCCTGCTGCTTGCCGCATGCGGCCTGGACGCCAAGGGAATCGTCGCATCGGTTCGGCAACGTTTTGGCAAGGGCGAACCGCGTCTGGTCGTCAACAACTAACAAGAAATCACGTCAGGTTCCGTGCAATGGCCTGACAATTACATAGGCTATGCGATGAATACCCGCGATCTCAATCTGACCACCATTCCCGACGTGCAGAGCACGGTCGATACCCGTCGCCTATCGATCCAGCGCGTCGGCGTCAAAGGGGTGCGCTATCCGGTGACGGTCAAGACCAGCGCCGGCGTGCAGCCGTCGGTCGGCACCTGGAACATGTATGTGCATCTGGCCGAAGAGCAGAAGGGCACGCACATGTCGCGTTTCATCGCGCTGCTCGAAGGCAACCGGGCGCCGCTGGATGTGAAAAATTTCAGTAACCTGCTGCACAAGATGGTAAAGCTGCTGGAAGCCGATGCTGGCCGCATCGAATTGTCACTGCCGTATTTCATCAACAAGACGGCGCCGGTGTCGGGCGTCGAGAGCTTGATGGATTATGAAGTCGGCCTGACCGGCGAGATCAAGAACGGCGTACTCGAAATCACGCTGAAAGTCCTGGTGCCGGTCACCAGCCTGTGCCCATGCTCGAAAAAGATTTCCGCCTATGGCGCGCACAACCAGCGTTCGCATATCACCGTCAATGCCGTGTTGAACGGCGACTTGCCGGTCGATGAATTGATCGCGAAGATTGAAGAGCAGGCGTCGTGCGAGTTGTACGGTTTGCTCAAGCGCCCGGATGAAAAGTATGTGACGGAACGCGCTTACGACAATCCGAAGTTTGTCGAGGATCTGGTGCGCGATGTGGCGGGGATGCTTAATGCCGATAGCCGGATTCTGGCGTATACGCTGGAGGCGGAGAATTTTGAATCGATTCACAATCATTCGGCGTATGCGCTGATTGAATTCGACAAGCGGGTGAAATAAACACAGGTCTGTCTTGCACAAAAAAAGCGACGCACATGCGTCGCTTTTTTATTTCAGGGTCGATGCAACGGAAGAATCAAACTTCGCGCTTGCGCCCGTTTTCCCACAGCACATCGCTGCCGCCCGCAAACCGGTTCAACACGCGCGACAACACAAACAGCAAGTCCGACAGCCGGTTCATGTATTGGCGCGGATTGTCATTGATTTTCTCCGCGTTGCCGACGCTGACGATGCTACGCTCGGCGCGCCGGCATACGGTGCGGCACACATGCGCCAGCGAAGCCGCACGCGATCCTGCCGGCAGAATGAAATCCTTAAGCGGCGGCAAATCCGCATTGTATTTTTCCAGCAGCGCATCCAGCCGCGCCACATGCACATCGGTAATCATCGTATAGCCGGGAATGCACAACTCGCCGCCCAGATCGAACAGATCGTGTTGAATGGAAATCAGTTCTTCACGCAGTGCCGCCGGTAATTCTTCGCACAGCAACAAGCCAATGTGCGAGTTGAGTTCATCCACATCGCCCATTGCATGTACGCGCAAGCTGTCCTTGCTGGTGCGGCTGCCATCGCCCAGGCCCGTGGTGCCGTTGTCGCCGGTGCGTGTTGCGATTTTAGAAAGTCGGTTGCCCATAGTCGCCAATAATGGATTAAATAAAGAAGAATACGGCAAAATGATAGCGCTCGCCTTGATATCGCTCCGTCCACGGCCTCGTCTGCGTTACCTTCATGGGCGAGATTTCCTCACAAAACCGGAACCAGTCATGAATGCATCCTCCGACCGTCAATTCACCGTGGCACGCCAGCGCGAAGTCGTGGCGGCATTGCGCGCATTGCTGCCCGAGCGTTGCGTGCTGTTCAACGAGGAAGACACGCGTCCCTATGAATGCGATGGATTGGCCGCGTATCGTCAATTGCCGATGGTGGTGGTGCTGCCGGAAACGGAAGCGCAAGTGGTCGCGATCCTGACCACCTGCCGCGACCTGAAGGTGCCGATCGTGCCGCGCGGCGCCGGCACCGGACTGTCGGGCGGCGCGATGCCGATTGCCGACGGCGTGGTGTTATCCACCGCCAGATTCAACAAGATCGTGAAAGTCGATGCGCAGGCGCGCACCGCTATCGTGCAGCCCGGCGTGCGCAACCTCGCGATTTCGGATGCGGTGGCCCGGCACGGCTTGTATTACGCCCCCGATCCTTCGTCGCAAATCGCGTGCACCATCGGCGGCAACGTGGCGGAGAATTCCGGCGGCGTACATTGCCTGAAATACGGCCTCACCGTGCATAACGTGTTGCGGGTGCGGATGGTGACGATCGAGGGCGATATCGTCGAACTCGGCAGCGCAGCGCTCGATGCGCCGGGCCTCGATTTGCTGGCGGTGTTCATCGGCTCCGAAGGCATGCTGGGCGTGGTGACCGAAGTCACCGTCAAGCTGATACCGCAGCCGCGCCTGGCGCGCGTGATCATGGCGTCGTTCGACGACGTGGTGAAGGGCGGCAATGCGGTGGCTAGCGTGATCGCGGCAGGCATCATTCCGGCCGGGCTGGAAATGATGGACAAGACCTCGTCGCGCATGGTCGAACCGTTCGTGCATGCGGGCTACGACCTCGACGCGGAAGCGATCCTGCTGTGCGAATCGGACGGCATGCCGGAAGAAGTCGAGGAAGAGATCGCGCGCATGAGCGCAGTGCTGCAGCAGTCCGGCGCCACCGCCATCGCGGTTTCGCAAAACGAAGCGGAGCGCTTGAAATTCTGGTCGGGGCGAAAAAATGCGTTCCCGGCCGCGGGCCGCATTTCACCCGATTATTACTGCATGGATGGCACGATTCCACGCAAGAATCTGGCGCAAGTCTTGCTCGGCATCGCGGCGATGGAAGAGAAATACGGATTGCGCTGCGCCAATGTCTTCCATGCAGGCGACGGCAACCTGCATCCGTTGATTTTGTTCGATGCCAACAAGGAAGGCGAATTTCACCGCGCCGAATTGTTCGGCGCCGAAATCCTGGCATTGTGCGTCGAGGTCGGCGGCACCATTACCGGCGAGCATGGTGTCGGCATTGAAAAAATCAATTCGATGTGCGTGCAGTTTTCGCCGCGCGAAATTGAAACGTTCATCGCGGTCAAGCGCGCGTTCGACACCGCCTTCCTGTTGAATCCAGACAAGGCGATTCCGACCCTGCATCGCTGTGCCGAATACGGCAAGATGCATGTGACGCGCGGACAGACGACATTCGCGGACTTGCCGCGCTTTTAATTCACAAAATAAACACATGATGCAACAGGTATTACGCCACTTCAAAGAGCGCATCGGCGCCGCCAATGCCCCGTTGCGCTTGCGCGGCGGCGGCAGCAAGGACTGGTACGGCCAGGCCTTGCATGGCGACGTGTTGGACACGCGCGCATATCGCGGCATCGTCGCCTATGATCCGACCGAACTGGTGATCACCGCGCGTTGCGGCACGCCGTTGGCCGAGATCGAAGCGGCGCTGGCACAGAACAATCAGATGCTGGCCTTCGAGCCGCCGCATTTTGGCGACCATGCCACCGTCGGCGGCATGGTCGCCGCAGGCTTGTCGGGGCCGCGCCGCCAGGCAGTGGGTGCGGTGCGCGATTTCGTGCTGGGCGTCGTGCTGATGGATGGCAAGGGCGAGGTCTTGCGTTTCGGCGGGCAGGTGATGAAAAACGTCGCCGGTTACGATGTGTCGCGCCTGCTGGCCGGTTCCCTCGGCACACTGGGTCTGATTCTGGACGTGTCGCTGAAAGTCTTGCCAAGACCATTTGCCGAAGCGACCTTGCGTCTGGCGATGCGCGAAGCAGAGGCGATCCGATGCCTGAATGACTGGGGCGGCCAGCCGCTCCCCATTTCGGCCAGCGCGTGGCAAGACGGCGAGCTGCTGGTCCGACTGTCGGGCGCACAGGCGGCGGTCAAGGCGGCGCAAAACACGATCGGCGGCGAGACAGTGCAAAACGCCGATGCGCTGTGGATGAACTTGCGCGAGCAGCGCCATGATTTTTTCATGTTCGACGCCACCGGGCCGTGCGCGCTATGGCGCTTGTCGGTGCCGTCGGCGACGCCGTCGATCGACCTGCCCGGCGCGCAATTGATCGAGTGGGGCGGCGCGCAACGCTGGCTGAAGTCGGATGCCGACACGACCTCCATGCGCGCTGCGGCAGAGCGCGTCGGCGGCCATGCAACGCTGTTCAAGGGCGGCAACAAACAGGTCGGCGTATTTCATCCGCTGGCGCCCGCGCTTGCAAAAATCCATCGCCACCTGAAAAGCGCATTCGATCCGTCCGGCATCTTCAACCCGGGTCGCATGTACGCGGCATTTTGATTGCTGTGCAGTAGGCCATTCAGATGAAACAAATGGATAAAGAAGTAGGGCGCATCGTGATGCGCCGCATGTTTGAAACATCCGGCGCATCACGATATCTACCAATTCCTTGCGTTATACCCGCCTTCTGATTGAATGAAAAATTCGTAGGATCGTATGCAAACCAACCTGGCCGATTTCATCAAGAACACGCGCGAAGGCGAAGAAGCCGATGCGATTTTGCGCAAGTGCGTGCATTGCGGCTTTTGCACCGCGACTTGTCCGACGTATCAAGTGACCGGCGACGAACTGGACGGCCCGCGTGGCCGCATCTATTTGATCAAGCAAGTGCTGGAAGGCAAAGAGGTGACCGCCAGGACGCAAACGCATCTGGATCGCTGCCTGACTTGCCGCAATTGCGAATCGACTTGTCCGTCCGGTGTGCAATACGGCCGCTTGGTCGATATCGGCCGCAAGATCGTCGAAGACCGCGTGCCGCGGCCCCTGGCGCAGCGCATCGTGCGCACTGTGCTGAAAGAAGCGCTGCCGCGCAAATGGCTGTTTTCGCCTGCCATGAAGGCGGGACAACTGGTGCGCCCGCTATTGCCCAAGGCGCTGCAGAACAAGGTGCCGGCAAAACAGGATGGCGGCGTGTGGCCGGTCACGCAGCACACGCGCAAGATGGTATTGCTCGACGGTTGCGTACAACCCGCGATGGCGCCCAACATCAACGCCGCCACCGCACGCGTGCTCGATGCGCTCGGCGTGCAATTGATCGTCGCCGCCAAGGCCAGCTGCTGCGGCGCCATTCGCTACCATTTGAACGACCAGGATGGCGGCATGGCCGACATGCGGCGCAATATCGACGCCTGGTGGCCGCATGTCGAAGCGGGCGCGGAAGCGATCGTGATGACGGCTTCCGGATGCGGCGTGACGGTCAAGGAATACGGTCATTTGCTGCGGCATGATCCGGCGTATGCCGAAAAGGCGCAGCGGATTTCCGATTTGACCAGGGATTTGAGCGAGATTTTGCCGGACTTCGAAACCGAACTGCAAAGCAAACTGAACGGCAAAATCGCCCGGCGTGTAGCCTACCATCCGCCTTGTACCTTGCAGCATGGCCAGCAGATTCGCGGCAAGGTCGAACGCGTATTGCGCGTCGCTGGCATTGACGTGCACTTGTGTGAAGACAGTCACTTGTGCTGCGGTTCGGCCGGCACTTATTCCGTGCTGCAGCCGGAACTGTCCTATCAATTGCGTGACAACAAATTGGCGAATTTACAGGCGACAAAACCGGACATGATTGTGTCGGCCAATATCGGTTGCCTGACGCATTTGCAATCGGGTACGGAGACACCGGTGCAGCATTGGATCGAATTGATTGATCTGGCGTTGACCGTGAGATAAACAACACCAGATTGCTTTGTCACGCGACACTTAATTTAATAGCTTTGCCCTCTTATCTCAAGTGAGCGTTAAAGTGAAGATTCTGCCAAGTCACTGGAGAGGCTTTCTTAATGAGAACCAAGATTTTCGGATTGGGGGACGCTTCGTAACGGCGAGAGATATATTCACTGCTGCTTGTGTGCACTTTTTGGCGCGCCATTCCGGGGTCAACCGAGGCCTCTCATTCCGGCCGCCGGGTAGCGTGTGCCCGAAGCGGCGCCGATTGGCAGTGCCTGATTCAGCCGTTGCACATCTGCCGCATCCAAGGTCACGTTCAGAGACGCCAGATTCTGTTCCAGATATTGGATACGCTTCGTACTACTACGAGAGCCGGTTGGTTCATACCCTTGAGCACGCAAGCGTCGCATTTCATTGCAGCTTTCCGTCACTCAAAATCGGGGGTATTCGTGATCTTTATGCGGATGCCGATGTGATCCGAGTCGTGCTGGACAATCTCAACACGTACAAGGCAGCATCCTTGTGTAAGGGGTTGTCAGCTTTCAATGAGCGACAACATTTTTGGCCTTCATTTGTTCGAAGAGTGTCGTCAGATCCTCAACATGATGGTTTTCGACAAACTTTTTGTCCTTGATTTTGAAAATGTCCACGCCGATGAAAGACACGTTGTTTCCTGTTGGGAGGTGGGAAAAAAATTGACCGGTATGCGTACCGCTGAAGGAGAAATAGACAAGAACACGGTCATTGCTTAGCGGCTCTACCATTAGCAGTGTCCTTTTCGCATCTGGAAAAGCGTGAGACAGGTTTTTGAGCAGGTCCAGTGTGGCGGCTTTCACAGACGCTCCGGGCGGCGCTTTTCGCGGCGGGTAATTATGATAGTCTTCGGCGAAGAACTGTGAGACCTGTGATTCATTGAACGGATGGGCTTCGATCGTCTGGTAATACTCTCGAACGAAGTCCACGTTCGCCTCGGACGCAGTGCCGTGTTGTCGCGTAGTTTCCATATTGCTCCCTTCAGATTGCTGAGCGAACGACATTGCGGGGGCGAACAAGGCAAGTAGCCCCGCCACCAGCAACGCATTCAAATTAAATGGTTCAAATTTTTGTCTTTTCATATCGCCTCAGCTTTTCAATCATCGAGCCGTAGTCTGCACTCATAGGCACCAAGCCGTCCGCCAGCATAATAATGCATTTCCGTGACGCGCACTGTATTGGACAAGTCGCTGACCATTTCCCGTACTTCGTCAAAGCGCACCACCATTTTTTGCGCCAGTCTTGGATCATTGGGCAGTTGCCGGAAATCCTGGGCAAGCTCTTGCATAAAGCCGGTCAATTTCGGCATTCACTTCCGGTACTTCGGAATCTCCCGAAAAAATGAGGTGAGAAGGGATGGCTGCGACAGAATGTTGAACTTGGATTGCAGAAGATCGTAACGAAGATGGCGCGTATCGATATCGCTATCGAAGCCGGTGGCAAAGCGCACCACCTGATTATCCATGCGTTCGAAAATGAGCTGGTATTGGGCAACAGTCCAATTCAGGACGATGGTGGAAAAGATGCCGGTTGCCCGCCAGCCGTCTCGCAACAGATCCTTCATTTGACGATCAAACTACGCGACAACAAACTGGCGAACCTGCATGAACCACATCAAATTTGTGGCAACACACAAAATTTTGTCGAAAAAATTTACACGAAGAAACTTCATTTCAGTCGAAAAATAAATAAGTCTTTGATTGTCAACGTTTTTAATTCTTTGGCATATTTCATGCTTTCCATAGGGAAATTATCTGTTGTGTTAACCTAAGGAGCAAAAATGCATAGTTTTAAAAAATTATTAGTTGCCATTGGAATGACTCTCGTAGCATTTACAAGCGCACACGCTTCATATGTATCCTATGGGGACCAAACTAGTTTTCTGAGTGCAGTAAACAATGCTCAAACAGACAACTTTGGCGGTGACTTTCAAATACTTAGCAATGCTGCCGCGAAAGCCAATTCGGCTGGCGGTGTCGGTTACACATCCACCGGTTTTCCTGATTGGAATATCGTCACTGGCGATCACCTGTGCTGGGGTTGCAACGGTTCTGGCTACATGGATTTAACCGGAACAAATGTTGGAACTGCAAATGGTGTATACGGCTTTTCTACAAATTTTGATTGGAATTTTGGATATAACGCGTATGTTACTTTTGGCGACAACACCACTTTGAGCTTCCTGAATCTAGGTTCAAGTGGTTTCATCGGCCTGACTTCATCTGACTTGATCAAAAAAGTGGAGTTCGCACATTCTGTCGGTCAGGCTTCGACAGATGGTGCTATCGGTTTTGACCAAGTGACTGTCGCTGCTGGGGGCGCAGCCGTTCCAGAGCCCGCCACTCTCGCCCTGTTGGGTCTGGGCCTGTTTGGCTTTGCCGCTGCGCGTCGTCGCAAGCAGTAATGCATTCGCTGTAGTAGTTTCAGTTCGACACAACCCCGCTTCAGCGGGGTTTGTCATTTTTGGGCGGGCAAAACTTCTTGCCGCCATCCCATTCATCGATATGGGCGGGATGACATGGGACGGCGCACTGATCCAGACAGGATGAACATGCGCGCCGCTTCATGGCGTACTGCGCGTGGATTACTCCGCAAGCAGCTTTTCGATATCGCCCATCAATTCTTCCGGATCGGTTTGCGGTGCATAACGTTTGTACACCGTGCCGTCTTTCTTCACCAGGAACTTGGTGAAATTCCATTTGATCGCCTGACTGCCCAACAGGCCCGGCGCTTCAGTCTTCAAATGCTGGAACAACGGATGGGCATCGCTGCCATTGACATCGATCTTGGCAAACAGCGGAAACGTCACACCGTAATTTTTCTCGCAGAACGCACCGATTTCTTCCGCGCCTCCGGGTTCCTGTCCGCCGAACTGGTTGCACGGAAAGCCCAATACAACGACGCCTTTATCCTTGCATTGCTGATACACCGTTTCGAGTCCCTTGTATTGCGGCGTGAAACCGCAATTGCTGGCGGTGTTGACGATCAGCAGTACCTTGCCTTTGTATCGGGCCAGATCGACCAGCGCGCCGTTCAAGCTGTCTGCCTTGAAGTCGTAGATATTTGTCATGGTTCGCGTTTATCTCAAGAAGTGGGAAGTAGGAACGGATGACTGCGCTGCCGCTTTTAAACGATGCCCAAATGCTCGGTGCCTTTGCTCAAATCCCGGTCTTTCGCATCCTTGCTGCGCAGTTTGATTGCCAGACGTAAATCATTAACCGAATCCGCGTTGCGCAGTGCATCTTCATACGAGATTTTATCCGCTTCATACAAATCGAACAGCGCCTGGTCGAATGTCTGCATGCCGAGTTCGCGCGACTTTTTCATGATTTCCTTGATCTCGTGCACATGGCCCTTGAAAATCAGGTCGGAAATGAGCGGGGAATTGAGCAGCACTTCGACCGCCACGCAGCGGCCCTTGGTGTCGCGCAATGGCACCAGCCGCTGTGAGATCAGTCCTTTCAGATTCAGCGACAAGTCCATCAGCAATTGCGGCCGGCGCTCTTCCGGGAAGAAGTTGATGATGCGGTCCAATGCTTGGTTCGAACTGTTTGCATGCAGCGTCGCAAGACACAAATGGCCGGTCTCGGCAAACGCAATCGCATAGTCCATCGTCTCGCGATCGCGAATCTCGCCGATCTGGATGACGTCCGGCGCCTGGCGCAAGGTGTTCTTCAGGGCGATGCCCCAGCCCTCGGTATCGACGCCGACCTCGCGCTGCGTGACGATGCAGTTGCGATGCGGATGGATGTATTCGACCGGGTCTTCGATCGTGATGATGTGGCCGTAACTGTTTTCGTTGCGATAGCCGACCATGGCGGCCAGCGTGGTCGATTTGCCGGAGCCGGTGGCGCCGACCATGATGACCAGTCCGCGCTTGGTCATCGCGACTTCTTTCAGCACCTCGGGGACATTCAGATCTTCCAGCTTTGGAATGGCGGTGGTAATGGTGCGCAATACCATGCCGACCCGGCCTTGCTGCACGAATGCGGAGACGCGAAAGCGCCCCAGGCCGCCGGGACTGATGGCGAAGTTGCATTCCTTGGTCGCTTCGAACTCCGCCGACTGCTTGTCGTTCATGATCGCGCGCGCCAGTTCGACCGTATGTACAGATGTCAGCGGCTGGTTCGAGACCGGCGTCATCTTGCCGTCGATTTTGAACGCCGGCGGGAATTCCGCGGTGATGAAAAGATCGGAGCCGTTCTTGCTGACCATTAACCGCAGCAAGTCGTGCATGAATTTGGTGGCTTGATCGCGTTCCATGATGCTTCCTTTATTTTGCGGGGCAAGGCGCTAAGCGATACCCCGCCTCCAACAACTCAGCCCGGAAAATTCTCCGGCGTTTTTGCCGCAGAACGTGCGGCCGCTGCAGAGATCACATTACGTCTGACCAGGTCTGTCAGATTCTGGTCCAGCGTCTGCATCCCATACATCGTCCCCGTCTGAATCGCCGAATACATCTGCGCAATTTTCGCTTCGCGAATCAGGTTGCGGATCGCCGGCGTGCCGACCATGATTTCATGCGCCGCTACCCGGCCGCTGCCATCCTTGGTTTTGAGCAGCGTTTGCGAAATCACCGCCTGCAGCGATTCCGACAGCATCGCGCGTACCATTTCCTTTTCGTCGCCGGGAAAGACGTCGACGATACGGTCGATGGTCTTGGCCGCCGACGACGTGTGCAGCGTGCCGAATACCAGGTGGCCGGTTTCCGCCGCGCTCAATGCGAGACGGATGGTTTCCAGGTCGCGCAATTCGCCGACCAGGATTACATCGGGATCTTCGCGCAGCGCCGAGCGCAGCGCCGCGTTGAACGAGTGCGTATGCGGCCCCACTTCACGCTGGTTGATCAGGCATTTTTTCGATTCATGGACGAACTCGATCGGGTCTTCCACCGTCAGTATGTGGCCGTAGTCGTTTTCGTTGACGTGGTTGACCATTGCCGCCAGCGTGGTCGATTTGCCGGAACCGGTCGGCCCGGTCACCAGCACCAGACCGCGCGGCTTGCCGGCCAGATCGCCGAAAATCTTGGGCGCGTGCAATTCTTCCAGGGTCAGGATCTTGGATGGAATCGTCCGCATGACGGCTGCGGCGCCGCGATCCTGATTGAATGCATTGACACGAAAACGCGCCAGGCCTGGAATGGCGAACGAAAAATCGCATTCGAGATGTTCCTCGTACGCTTTACGCTGGCCGTCGTTCATGATGTCATAGATCATGCCGTGCACATCCTTGTGTTCCAGCGGCGGCAGGTTGATGCGGCGCACGTCGCCATGCACGCGAATCATCGGCGGCAGCCCCGACGATAAATGCAGATCGGATGCGTTGTTCTTGACCGAAAACGCGAGAAGTTCGGAAATGTCCATTTATAATCCCTGAGCTTGCCTAACGAGAAGTTTTTGATTATGTCCAGAATCCCCCAGAACTTGCAAGCCGTGCATGAACGCATTGCAACCGCCGCGCACGCGGTAGCGCGCGACCCGAACGAGGTAGGCCTGCTGGCAGTATCCAAGACCTTCGGGCCGGATGCCGTGCTTGAGGCCGCACAAGCCGGTCAAACGGCGTTCGGTGAAAACTATGTGCAGGAAGCGCTGGACAAGATGGCGACGGTCCGCGCCGCGCGCCCCGATGTATTGTTGGAGTGGCATTTTATCGGGCCGATTCAGAGTAACAAGACGCGGCCGATCGCCGAACATTTCGATTGGGTGCATTCGATCGAGCGCGAAAAAATCGCGCAGCGCTTGTCCGAGCAGCGGCCGGCGCATCTGCCGCCGTTGAATGTCTGCCTGCAAATCAATATCAGCGGCGAGGCCAGCAAAAGCGGCGTTGCGCCGCAAGATGCTGCGCCCATCGCGCACGTGATCGCTGCCTTGCCGCACTTGCGTTTGCGCGGACTGATGGCGGTGCCGGAGCCGGCGGATGAATACGAGATGCAGCGTGCGCCGTTCCGGCAACTGCGCGCACTGTTGGAAGACCTGCGGGCTCAAGGGCTCGCGTTGGATACCCTATCAATTGGCATGTCGGCCGATATGGCGGCGGCCATTGCCGAAGGCGCGACCATTGTCCGTGTCGGAAGCGCAATTTTTGGAAATAGAGACTATGCAAAATGAATTGAAAATCAGCTTTATCGGCGGTGGCAATATGGCGACCGCGCTGATCGGCGGCTTGGCCGGCAAACTCACCGCAGGCGCCAACATCCACGTGGTCGATCTCAATGTCGACGCGCTGCAAAAACTGCAACAGAAGTTTGGCGTGACGACTGCGCAACAGATCGGCGCCGAGATCGCGCGCAGCGATGTCGTCGTGCTGGCGGTCAAGCCGCAGCAAATGAAAGACGTGGTGGCGCAACTGATGCCGCAGGTAGCGTCGCAACTGGTGTTGTCGATTGCCGCCGGCATCCGTGCGGTCGACCTGTCGCGCTGGCTGAACGGCCACACCGCGATCGTGCGCACCATGCCGAATACGCCGGCGCTGATCGGCCAGGGCATCACCGGCATGGTGGCATTGGACGGCGTGTCGGCGTCACAGCGCGCTGCGGCGGATGCGATCATGCGCGCAGTCGGCGCCACGGTATGGTTGGACGATGAAGCATTGATCGACCCGGTGACCGCCGTCTCCGGCAGCGGTCCGGCGTACGTGTTCTATTTTATTGAAGCGATGCAGCAGGCGGCGCAGGAAATGGGCTTGAGCGCGGAGCAGGGCACGCAACTCGCGATCGCCACTTTCGTCGGCGCATCGCAACTCGCTGCGCAGTCGACGGAGCCGGTCTCCTTGTTGCGCGAGCGCGTGACTTCCAAAGGCGGAACGACCTATGCGGCCTTGACCAGCATGGAAGAAAGCGGCGTCAAGGACGCGATCGCCCGCGCATTGAAAGCAGCCGCTGCGCGTGGCAAGGCGTTGGGCGAAGAGTTCGGGCGGGATTAGAGCGGTTTTCGTATTAGCCATGGCGCTGATGGGTTTCGCTGCGCTCTACACCATCCTACAAAAAACCGCCTTACGCGCGCCCGTAAACCGCTCTAATGCTCGCGCCGCCGATGCTTTTCAATGGCGCGCCCGCAAGCGCTGCACTATCGGCGCGACCGTACGCCAGGTTCGCAGCGCGGTAGCGCTTCCCTGCAAGAATCCCGACAAGCGGCGCGGCTTGATCACGATGACGCCAATCACCAGCCCAATGATCCAGCCCGGATGCCGCCTGATACGGCGGATGATGGCGAGCGTGCTATCCAGTATCGAGATCGCGTGCGACAAAGAGTGTGCGTGCTGCCCCATCGCGCTTCGTTGTGCCTCGCTGCGGGCAATCAATGCTTGCCGGCGGCGAGCGAGTTGCTCCGCCTTCATTTGCATATCATTTATCCATCGCTATGACGATACCTTCAAGG
>CAMLDH010000027.1 GCA_946478765.1 uncultured Oxalobacteraceae bacterium
CGGACCGGCCAGTGGTGGATGGGATCGTTGGGCTGCATCGCGCTGGCGGTCGGTATCGCATTTGCGTATCTTCTGACTCGCTCGATTACGCGTCCGATGAACGCAGCGGTGAGGATTGCACAGACCGTCGCCGCCGGCGACCTGACCAGCCGCATCGACGTGCATGGCAAGGACGAGACCGGATTGCTGCTGCAGGCGTTAAAGGAAATGAACCAGAGCCTGGTGCACATCGTCGGCCAAGTGCGCGTCGGCACCGATACCATCACAATGGCGTCCAGCGAGGTGGCGAGCGGCAATATGGATCTGTCTTCCCGCACCGAACAACAAGCGGCTTCGCTGGAAGAAACCGCCTCTTCGATGGAAGAATTGACCAGCACCATCACGCAGAATGCGGACAATGCACGGCAAGCGAACGGGCTGGCGCTATCCGCGTCGAAAGTGGCGGTCGAGGGTGGCGTTATCGTGGCGCAAGTCATGGATACGATGAGTTCGATCAACGAATCGTCGAAGAAAATTGTCGACATCATCGGCGTGATCGACGGCATCGCATTCCAGACCAATATCCTGGCGTTGAACGCCGCAGTCGAAGCTGCCCGCGCCGGCGAGCAGGGCAAGGGCTTTGCCGTCGTGGCAGGCGAAGTACGGCACCTGGCGCAGCGCTCAGCGGCGGCTGCCAGGGAAATCAAAACACTGATCGACGATTCGGTGGAGAAAGTCGATGCCGGCGCCAGATTGGTCGATCGCACCGGCGCGACCATGAACGAGATCGTCGCCAGCGTCAAAAGCGTCACCGCCATCATCGGTGAAATTGCCGCGGCCAGCGAGGAACAAAGCGCCGGGATCGAACAGGTAAACCAGGCCGTCATGCAGATGGATGAGACAACGCAACAAAATGCAACGCTGGTGGAAGAGGCCGCGGCGGCAGCCGGGTCGTTGCAGGAACAAGCGGGAAATCTGGCACAAGTGGTCGGCGTGTTCAAGCTGGACGGGGCGCAAGCAGCCGAAGCGCCGCGTGCGATAGCGAGCGTGACGCGGGCTCCCAAGAGAAAGGCCAGCGCCGCGCCGGCGTCGCAGATTGCATTCGAGCGCGGACGGAGAGCGTAGCCGTCGATCCGGCTCCTCCTATTTTCGCGGCTGCGCCAGCCGATCCAGCATCGCCTTGACTGCCGCCATCTGCGGCGCTTTCTTGCTGTAGAAATTCGGCGAAAACGGATTGAGGCTGGAGTAGCCCCAGAAATCCCAGCAGCCTTGGGGATTGTACCCATAGCCAAACAGGTAGCCATTGCTCGGCTCTATTTGCGGATAGAGCACGATCATGTCGTTGGCATCGGCCAGTTCGTTGTAGCCGGTCGTTGTATAGAAGAGATTGCCGATCGTCGATGCGCCTTGATGGCAGCCGTGAAACACGACGTGCACTTTGCAGGTCTGCGTTTCGCAGGATTTTGGCACGTACGCATAGGCGGTGTCGCTCATGCTGGAGATGAACGAATGAATGAATTCACTCTGGTCGAACTTGATGAGCTTGCCGGACAGTGTGCTGACCGGCGGATTCAGGTTGTCGTAGATATGATTGAGAATGTCGTGCGACTGGATGAATTTGCAGTCGTTGATGTAGGGCGCGGCCGTGGTCGCGCAGGCGACATCCTTGCTGTTGTTGGTGATGATCGAATGACCTGCATCGATATTGTGGATGTACTTGATATTATTAGCGGGCAATCCGGCTTTTTTGTAAAATGCCGCGGTCTGATCCACCACGGCAGTGGTAACAGTACGGTCCGCCATACCGCTGAACAGGTAGACTTTTTCTTTCTTCAGGTTGGCGAGATCGTCGATGAGGCCCGACTGCGCAAAGATCTTCGCTTGCGCCAGCAACGTGTCGACATTGGGCGCCGCGCCGGACGACGGGTTCATGCAAATCGTTTGGGCATTGAACAGATACGGCGTCAATGATGACGAACCCGCGCAGTAGAACGGCCCGCCTGCGATCAAACCCGCCCCCACCAGGGTGCCGGAATAGGCAACCTGGAATTGCGCCGCCATGAACGCGCCGGACGACAGGCCGGAAACGGAGGTCTGGCGCAGATCGACTTGATAGGCGGGTAACTTGACAACATTGGCAGCCCACGCGGACGACGCGATCAAGGCGAGCGCCAGCGATTTTCCGGCCAAGCGGAACAAGGATGCAATGCAGGGGATTTTCATGGAACGCCTTAACAAGGGATTTGATGATTTGATGCGCTGCAATGCACAATAGCGAAGAGAAATCTGCCCGTCAACGATTATGCGCCGCAACGGCGCTTCTTATTTAAGGACGTACTTTTCATTATGCATATTCGTCGCGCCATCGAATCCGATTTCATCGCCATGCGGCCCATTTTTCAAGCCGTGGTCGCCACCGAAACCACCTATGTGTTCGCTGCCGGCACCAGCGATCAGGATGCTTTTGCCTACTGGTTCGGTCCGGGTATTGCGTCCTATGTGGCAGAAGACGCGGGACAAGTCATCGGCATGTACAAGCTGGTCGCCAACCAGCGCGACCGCGGGTCGCATGTGGCGAATGCCTCGTTCATGGTCGCGCCCGATTCCGGCGGCAAAGGCGCAGGCAAGGCGATGGGGCTGCACTGCCTGCGTGAAGCGCGCAGGGCCGGTTACCTGGCGATGCAGTTCAATTTCGTGGTGAGCACCAATGACGGTGCGATCGCCTTGTGGAAGAAGCTCGGCTTTTCCATCGTCGGCACGCTGCCGAAAGCGTTCGCGCATCGGGAACGGGGATACGTGGATGCGTATGTCATGTATCGCTTCCTCGATGACATCGAAGTCTGAACAAGCATTCTTCCACCGTACCGGCAAAAGTCCGCTGTCCGCGCAGAGACGACCCGCAAAATGAAATGTGGGATGATAGGCGCTTGCCCGCTCATCGCCATCCGCCATGCATCCAGTTCATCGATTTGCCCGCCACCGTCCCCGTCTCACGATTGCAATTGTCATCGGCATCGTCGTCGGACTCGTGCTTCCGGCGCAGTGGCAACCGCTTACGCGCGCACTGACCGCATGGAATGTCGGAGTATGGTCTTATCTGTTGTCGGTCGGGGTGCTGGTGATGCGCGCCAGCCATGTGCGGGTGCGCACGATTGCCGAGCAGGAGGATAACAGTGCGGCCGCAGTGCTGGCAGTGCTGTCGATTGCGGCGTTGATCAGCCTGGCGGCCATCGTGTTTGAGCTGGCGACGTCGCGCAACCTGGCCTTCAGCGAGCGCCTGGGCCGCTATGCGTTTACCGCGGCGACGGTATTCGGTTCCTGGCTGTTGGTCGGCATGTTGTTTACCTTCCATTACGCGCATATGTTTTATCGGACGCGAGCCGACAGCCGGCCGCTCGTGTTTCCGGAAAAAGAACCGAATCCTGACTATTGGGATTTTCTTTATTTCTCGTTTACGATTGCCGTGGCCGCGCAAACATCGGACGTGATCATCATGTCGCGGCCGATGCGCAAAGTGGTGCTGGCGCAGTCGATTCTCAGCTTCCTGTTCAACGCCGCCATCCTCGGGCTGTCGATCAATATCGCGGCTAGCCTGGTCGGATCGTAGCCGCTTGTTCACGTACGTTGCCATTCAAGGTATTTACATGTCGTATGTGTGAAGCAGCGCATACGACATGTAAAAATCCCTTTTTTGATCATCCTCCCCTCTACGGCACGTTTTCAAAAATGGATAAAGTCGAGCTTAGGATTAACGCGACTGTGCTGGCTCCGGCGCTTGCGAAACCAAACCGATAACTGGCTGCAGGTTGTCTCGTTGCTTGTACTTGATTTCCACGTCAAGCCCGGCTTTCCGGAAAAGCTTGGCCACGTTTTCCAGTTCCCCCTTGTTCCGGTCGACAAATTTGGAATAACGTCCCGAGGCGTTGTTGATCACGAACTTTCCAAACAAGGGGTTGTTCGAGTCGTTGATGAATGTCAGTTCTCCCGAGATTCGCGCCCGTCCGCCGCCTAACTGTGCAGGGTGGCCGATATATGATGGTGGTTCCGTGATGTTTTTGTTCTTATCCTTGACCAGGTGCTCTTCGGAAATGATGATGCGTCCAAGCTTGCCAACGGTCCAGATATATTTCTTCTCGCCCGTCTTGAGTTTCTCAAGATCCAACAACGCAGGAAGATTTCCGAAGTTGCCATGTTCGTCCGGAACAAAGATACGATCCTTGAGCATCAATGGAGTAGTACCGTCGTCATCCAATTCCCAGTTCTTGAGCGCCGGCT
Source organism: uncultured Oxalobacteraceae bacterium (assembly GCA_946478765.1). Next base: position 4,255 of record CAMLDH010000027.1, read on the forward strand.
CGCCTCGTCTGAATGGCCACTGCAGCGAGCCGAAATCCGTATCGAGCTGGCGCGCCTTATCCGTGCCGAGCATGGTAGCAACCGAAGGTGCCGTCGCATGAGGCGAGGGCGACATGCTTCTCGCCCGGACAGCGCCATCGGCTCGTGCAGGAGAAGAAGAGACACTTCGTACGAGGGTGCGTCCCCGGGACTCCCCAGGCGGAAGCACCCGGATGGGAGGCTCGTGGTAATCCCTGGGCATGGTGGCTTCCATGCTCCAATGTTTGAGCGCACGGCATTGTTCCAGCTGTTCGGGGAAGACGCGCAAGCCGGGATTGTCATCGAGCAAAAGCGTTTTCAGTGAAGGCAGCTCCGACAGACATGCCGGCCATGTATCGATCGAACAGGACGAAGCATCGATGCTGCGTAATGCCGCACAATTGCCTAAATCCTCTGGAAATTTCCGTAATCCGAGGTTCTTGCTGACGTTCAGTTCCTGAAGGTTGGAGAGATGCGACAGGCCTGGCGGAAGCTCCGTCAGATCCAGCCGCGACAGATCCAAAGGGGCATTGGCATTGCCAGTATTTAAGTATTTCTGCAATACACGCTTTGCCGCTTCCAGCCTCCCGGATTGTTCTTTCCCTATTGCATTGCGACACCAGTTTTCCAGCGAGGCTATCCATTGCGGTGGAACTTTCCCGTGCCCAATTATCAGAAGGGGGCTGCATTCTGCGGGTCGTAGTACCTTATCACTTACCACTCCGCCTACCTTCTGTCGGAAGAGAACTTCATCCACCTGGGCTCCACGTTTTGCAAGGAAGGCATCGACATTGAGCAACTGCGCTTCGGTTCGTATCCCACTCCTGCCATATCGTCCGGATTTATTAATCAATACGAGCCGCTTTTTATCGGGATTTTCAGGATCATAGAGCCGATGGCCCTCTTCATACGGCATCATTGATATCTCACCAGATATTCTTAATTCCTTTCCGCCAACGAGAGCTACATGCCCCAAACGCGCTTCGCTTGGGTTGCCTTCGGCATCCTTCCATGTCACGTCGGGAACTAATGTTTCTGGCGACGCGACAAAATTCCCGTCTTTGTCAATGCCAAATACAACATTGGGCCCGCCATTTCTGACATTTTCCAGCGCTTTAATGAGTTCGGGTGAAATTTCCTGATTTTCGTCGATAAAGAAACGCTCTGGATTTATTTTTGGTTTTCCAGTTTCTACGTTTCCTTCGCGCTCGAAAAACTTGATAGAAGGTTTCTGCTCTTTTACACGTGGGAATTCAGGTGTCCCCCATTTCAGGGTTTTCGACTCCGTTCCGGTTTTTGACGCCGTCAGATGAAGAAACTCTGGATTAAATTTAAACGGCAGCGATTCCAATAGTTTCATACGGTTGCCGTCAAGTGATGCGTTATGTTGTAGGGAGGTATTCAAGGCCACCTGCTCGTGGAGTTCCATGGTCTTGCGATCGCCTTTTTCATCCGTCTTGATGCCGGCGTAACCGGTCTCGATCAGGTCCCTGCTCAACGTGTGCCCGTCACCATTGCCCGCAGCCTGCTTGTAGTGATTGAAGTCATTGGGCAAGCTCGGGAAGAACCTCTTCTCGTATTGTTCATTGATGTTCCTGCGCATAGTGGAATTGGTGGAAGAAGCGGCATAACTTTGGTGTGCCGAGGACGACGTTATTTTTTCTTCATTTTTGGGTAGCGGTCTTGTGTTTGGAGCGCCATGAGTAAATGCCTGCCTGCTCGGCGCGTCCGATTCTTTTACACGCCCACCGACACTCGGTGAGGTAAATGCGTTATCCCCACATGGAAATTTGCCTGACATACCGCTAATGTTTGCACCCACAATAATTTCTCCAAAAAAATACATTCCGCGACTGATCGTTCCCTCTATGGCTCACGCATAAAAGGCATAAGTGATGATATGAAGAAAAGAGTTCCATCCATCGCTGAAATTGGTTTTACGCTGCAGTCGAGACGAAAAAGGAAGAAAAAGGCTGAGCGGAAAGCCCGGCAAGTCCGGCAGCGAATCTGTGTCAGGTGCGTTGAACTGCGTGATGGAAAAGGCGGAACGGTCCAGGCGAACTGCATCGTTGCCAAGGACCCTGAAGTTGTATTTTTTGATGCAGTAGTATCAGGTACTGGCGCTCTCTACCAATTTGCAATCGGAATGCGCCACCCCTATTCGAGATTGCTCTCATAGATATCGCAAAACGCGGCATGATTCTGCCGGAACGCGTCAAGAATTGCTGGATCAAAATGTTCAGGCAAGGTTCTGCCATCGCCCTGCGTGATGATGTGCATGGCACGTGCATGGTCGAATGCCGGCTTGTACGGGCGTTTGCTGCGCAATGCGTCGTAGATGTCGCAGATATTCATGATGCGCGCCGATACCGGAATCGCGTCGCCTTTCAGGCCGCGCGGATAGCCTCCGCCATCCCATCTTTCGTGATGGCTCAGCGCGATTTCCGCCCCCATTTTGAGATAAGGCGATTTTTTTTCGGCGAGTATCTGCGCACCCAGTACCGCATGCGCTTTCATGATTTCCCACTCGGCGGGCGTAAACGGGGCCGGCTTGAGCAGGATATGATCGGGAATCGCCAGCTTGCCGATGTCATGCATCGGGCTTCCATAAAATATCTCTTCACAAAAAACGGGATCCATACCCAGTTTCTCCGCGAGTTCCCGGCAGTAAAAACTGATGCGATGAATATGCTGGCCGGTATCCTCATCCTTGTATTCGGCGGCGCAGGTCATGGTGAAAACGGTTTCGCGATAACTGTCGCGCAGATCGGCGGTGCGCTCTTGTACCCGCTGCGCCAGCACATCGTTGTAATTGTGCAGTTCCTTGTGCAGCAGCCGGACTTCCAGCAGATTGTGAATGCGCGTGAGGACTTCCACATGATCGAACGGCTTGCTGACGAAATCCTTCGCGCCCGCTTCCAGCGCGCGTAATTTGTGCGCCGGTTCGGCGGTCACCACCAACACCGGAAGATAACCTTCGGTTTCAACTTCCTTGAGCGCTTCCATGACCTGGAAACCCGTCATGTACGGCATGTTCAGATCCAGCACGATGGCGTCGTAGCGATGGCATCGGTACAGTTCGCCTACCGTGCGCGCATCCATGGTGGACGACACGGCGGTGTAACCCGAGCCGCGCAGCATGTACTCCAGCAATTTCACGTTGGCCGGTTGATCGTCCACGATCAGGATTTTGGCACTGTGGATGTCGGATAAGGTAATGGGTTTCATGGCATTTTCTTTGCCTCACTTGTTTTGATGCTCGTGATGCGCCGCGGTTTCCAGTGCACTATCAATCGCTTCGATGAACTCATCGATATTGAGCGGCTTGGTGATATAACGAAAGAACCCGGCGGCGAGGCCGTTCTCGACATCGCGCGGCATCGCATTGGCGGTAAGGGCAATAATGGGAATATGCGCGGTCGCCGGGTCCGAGTGCAAGACTTTGTGCGCTTCGTTGCCGGACATGCCGGGCAAATTGATGTCCATGACAATTACCTGCGGCAGATGGGCGCGCGCGAGTTCGATGCCGAGATGCCCATCCGGCGCCGATAACAGGTGAAGATCGGTGCGAAAACGAACGATTTCCTCGACCAGTTTCAGGTTCGCCGGATTGTCTTCCACATACAGCAGCGTGTGTGCCGACTGCTGGTCCCGGCCGGCAATCGCCTGGACAATCTCCTTGCCGGCGCCGATGGGCGCCACGCATGACACGAGCGGCATGCTCGATTTCAAATCGATCCAGAACACGCTGCCGACCCCCACGCTACTGGTCACGCCGATATCGCCGCCCATCAGTTCCACCAGGCGTTTGGTGACGACCAGGCCGATGCCCGTGCCCTCTTCGGCGCCGCTCTCTTGCCCAAGCCGGTTGAACGGCTGAAACAGCGCATCCAGTTGCTCCGGACGCAGTCCTGCGCCGGTATCCTGCACCGAGATGCGCACATGGTCGGAGAGGCTGGCGCAATCCACGATGACTGCGCCCATCTCGCGGTTGTACTTGATCGCGTTGGACAGCAGATTCAGGAGAATCTGTTTCAAGCGGGTGCGATCTGCGAGGACATACAGCGCGTTCTGCTCTGGAAATACGATCCGGATGCCGCGCTGCTTTCCCATCGGGTCGATCATTGCCTGCGTTTCCTGCATCACGTCGGCCAGTGACACCGGCTCCAGCGATAGCGTCATGGTCCCCGATTCGACCTTCGCCAGATCGAGAACCTCATTGATCAGCGTCAGCAGGTGTCTGCCGGCTTTCAATATGTGTGCCGTGAATTCCTTCTTCTGCTCGGGTGTCGCCGGGATGGTGGTGGAGTCCAGCAACTGTGCAAATCCCAATATCGCGTTGAGCGGTGTCCGTAATTCATGGCTCATGCTCGATAGAAATGCCGACTTTGCCTGGTTGGCGCTTTCCGCCACAGCCTTTGCCTGAATCAGTGCATCGTTGGCGGCTTCCAGCTGCGCGGTACGGTCATGCACCCGCGCCTCAAGATCTGCATTCAGGCGCATGACCTCTTGCTGCGCGCGGTTGCGCTGTCCCGCCTCGCGCACGATCTCCCGGTTCGATGCTTCCAGTTCCTTGGTGCGCCGCTCGATCTCGGCCAGCATGTCGTTGAACGAGTCGACCAGCGTGCCGATCTCGTCATCGCTCATCTTTTCCGCGCGGCGCGAATAGTTGCGTTGCGCCACCACTTCGCGTGCGATTCCCGCGATGGCAAACAGCGGGCGCGTCACCACTCTTTCCAGGCGCGTCATCACGAGAAATGCGATGAACATCGCGCACAGCGTGACCACCGCGGCGATGCCGGCATAATCCAGTATCCGGCCGATCAACGCGTAATCCGCCCGCAAATAAACGGTGCCGAGCATGACGCCGTCGTTGAAGATGCGCTTGAACAGGACCAGTTTCCTTCCTTCGATGGTGACGACGTCCGCCCCCGGCAGCGGCGGAAATGGACTGGCTTCGCCGGGTGCGGCATAGGTTGCGAACAGTCCGCCGCGCGCGGTGTAGATCGCGGCAGCGTGTACCTCCGGGCGGATGCGGAGCAAATTGAGGTTCTGGGTGGCCAGCCGCTGATCGTCGAAAGCGAGCGCCGGCGCGGTCATGTGACCGAGCAGCTCGGACTGCGTGGTCATGTCCAGGATCAGGTTGCGGTGATAGAGCCGCAGGTCATAGGCGACGATCGCCACCAGGGAAACCAGCAGCGCCACGAGCGTGGTCAGGAGGACGGCGGCAAACAGCTTTTGCCGAATCGAATGAAAAAGAAGTTTCACGATGATCCCGGCGCCACTTTGTACGCAGCGGCGAGCATGCGCGCGCTGATTTTGAGACGGCCGAGACCGACTGGCTTGAGTGCAACCTCGAAGCGCATCCTGTCTTCGACGACGACAAAATTGATCATGCTGCCGAGTGCGTATGCGTCCTCCGATTCGGTGACCGTCAACATCGGTTGGCCCTTGGTTGCGGCGAGAATGTCGGCCAACGGCGCTTTTTCCAGTTGCCCGATGAAGAGGACGTGAAGACCCGCTACCGGATCGCCCCGCCGCAGCTTGCGCACGACTACCGCCCGTCCATTGGTGGTACGGCCGGTGACGCTGCGGGCAAGCTCGTCGCTCAGGCCGTCGGCGCCGATGACGCCGATGACGAGCGGGCTGTCTGCTTGCGCAAAGGCGCCGTCCGGCCATTCGACATAGCTCGCGAATTTATACAGATAGGCCGCTTTCACCTGTCGCTCGATGGTCTCCGTGCGCTCCGGGGTTTGCGCCCCTGCGCCGGACAATCCGATCAGCGTCGCGAGCAGAACGCCTACCTGTAGCAGCCAGCGCATTGCCGATGCGTTGGCGCACATTGCCGAAGCGAAGCTTAGATTTTCCATAGCAGCTTCAAAAAGAGGCTGGGAGCGATCTCGCTGCGATTCGGAAGGCTGCCGAATTCGGCGTGATTCCCGGCAAACAAGTTCTGTCCCGTGAGCGACAGTTCCAGATCGCGCTGCAGCTTCCAGCCAAAGCGCACGTCTACCGCCGTATAGGCCGGCACCGCCGGGTTGGGCAGCGCGGCGACGTGGCGCAGCGCGATGTCCAGTTCGCGTCCGGCAGCGATATCCCATGCCGAGCGCAATTGCCAGGAGTGGGCCGGATCGTTGCCGGCGCCGCTGATGCCGATTGGATCGGTGCTTCCCGGCTTGAGCCGCAGCCGCTCTTTCATTGCCGTAAAGCCGGCACTCAGACGCCAGGTCGGCGTTGCCTGATAAGCGCCCCACGCTTCGATGCCGCTGGTGGAACCCTCCATCTGGTTGCCAATGACGAAGCTGCCGCTCGCGAGCCGTTCGAGGCTGCGCAAGTCGTCATAGACGGCATGGAATGCGGTCACCGAATAGGACATGGTCTTCGTCGGTTGCGCGCGATAGCCCACCTCGATCACGTTTGCCACTTCCGAGCGAAAAGTCGTGTTGCCCGTCAACAGGTAAGGCGGCTGGGACGGCGCGTAAAAGTCGCGATCGATGCGCGACGGCGTGCGCACCGCGCGCGAGATGGCGCTCCATAGCAGCTGCTCGTCGGACGCCTTCCAGGCCAGCCGCGCGCTCGGCAGGACTTCCATGCCGGTATAGTCGTTGCGTCCAACCCGCACGCCGACAGTCAGGCGCAGATCGCTGCGCAATTCGACCTCGTCTTGCATGAATACCCCGCCCCACGTTTGCTTGAGATACGCCGGCAGGAACGCCAGAGTATTGCTGTTATCCATCTGGTCGATCGCCTGCCGATAGCGCGCTCCCCACACGATCGAATGCGCCCCTATCGGCTGCCATGCATGCTGCAACTGCACATCGACAATATCCAGGATCTCGTGATAGCTGCCCGGAAAATTGCGTTCGGTATGATCGTAGTAGGCTGAAAGGTTAAAGCTCGATCCATTGGCAAGCTTGCGATTCCAATGGGAAAGGAGGTTCAATCCCGAAATCCTTGCCGCAGACGGCACGCTTATCTGATCGAGGTCGCCGCGGTAGGCATCGCCTTGCAACGTGAATTGTTCCTGCGCGCTGCCCCAATCGGCGCGAAAGCCGGCCTGCGCCTTGTTCCAGTCGTCACGCACCGCCTTGTCGCTGGCGGTTGAGGTATGGTTGCTGTCGGTATACTTGCCGTAGATCCGGTAGTGGCCGCCGTTGCCGAGCGGTGCGCCGTAGCGCACCGCCGCATCTTGTTCGCGATTGCCGCCGCCGGCTACGAACAATCCGCCCTGGGACTCTTGCGCTGAACGGGTAATGACGTTGATAACGCCGTTGACGGCATTGGTGCCCCACAGGGTGCCGCCCGGCCCGCTGATGACCTCGATGCGTTCGACGTCTTCGAGCATGACATCTTGCGCATCCCAAAAGACGCCGGAGTACAGCGGCGTATACACGGTTCGGCCATCGATCAGCACCAGCAGTTTGTTCGCGGTCGTATTATTGAAACCGCGTGCGCTGATGGCGTAATTCTGGGCGCTGATTTGCGCCACTTGCAGATTGGGCGCCAAACGCAACGCGGCCGGCAGAGTCGTCGCACCGGCGCGGCGTATGTCTTCGTTGGTGATGACGTACACGGACGCGGCCGCATCGGCGAGGCGTTCCGCCTTTTTCGACACCGACGTGATCTGGATATTGGCGAGTTCTTCAAACGACAGGCTGGCGAAGCTGTCGTATGCCGGCAGCGCCGCGTGGACCGATAGCGCGGCGAGCGTGCCTACCGCACCGAGGAATCTGCTTGCATGCACGGAAATCCGGCGAGCGGAACGCGAACATCGAGGACACGAGAGGAGGTCAGGATCGGGCGCTCTTCCAGCGGGTGAATTCCAGTGCATGTAAGCCCTCCAAGAAACACTTCGCAGCTATTCCAAATCCGTCGGACCTCTGAGACTTATAAGCTTATGTTGCTTATGTTTGTTTCTGATGCACCTGACTAGAGCGACTTGCCGATGACCGTGGGACGGGACGCCTTTTACATTGATTCGCAAACTGCTTTAATGCAAAACGGATGGTTGATGATGCAGCATGGCACTACTGCATCATGCACGATAACCCAAGAACATGCGCGGATTTGCTGATGATACAAATAGCAGTTGCGACCCATTAAAAATCGTGCCTCATCCCGCCCTGAAATTTTGATGCGATGACTGCGGAACGACCACAATCATGGCGCACGCCTCTGTTCAATATTAAATAAAGCGTAGCTTGCGTGCAATATTTCTTATTGAGGAATATCAATGTTTCTATCTCATTAGCAATACCATGCTGAAAAGGATGAAGCTGCGTAGGATGGCGTAGAACGCAGCGAAACCCATCAATCAAACGTCATGCGCACTTTTAGGTGATTTCCGGGAATGAATATCCCATGGTCGTGGTGCAGACGGGATGGTGAAGCAGGGAATTCGGATCGCAGGCGTGGAATGGGCTTCGCTTCGCTCTACGCCATCCTACAGATGCGCCCCTGCGCCAAGATCAAGCAATACGGCTTGCGCGTTTTATCCGATAACGCCGGTTACTTTCCGCGCTATGACGCAGTGCTGCTGTACCGGCTCGATGTGGAACGGCGCTTTCCCGATGCGTAGCGCGCAGTGCGCGCACTGGAAGGACGCATTTCGGAGGCCGGCATGATCGCAATGAATGCAGCGGCCGAAGCTGGCCGGTGCGATACCGGCAGCGTTGCTGGCGCTGATGACGCAATTCCTGTTTGAAGCGATTGAGCGCATGCTGCAACGCGCGCCGGGCAGAAGGCAAGCCGACTTATTCATAGCCGGTTTATGGGTCCGGGTCCGGGTCCGGTTCTGGTTTTATCACCAATTTCTCGCGCTCCTGCTTCGCCCATCCTTGTTTCAGCAAGGCATTTCTTTGCCGGCGCACCGATTCCAGCGCAGCCAGCAACTGCATGCGCAACGCATGCGCTTGCGGCATCGCGCGAAGAGACTCTCCCGGCGCGGCTTGCGCTACATCCAGTTCATCATTGAGGGCGGTTTCCTGTTCGGATAGCAGTTGCAAGTCCTCTGCAACCGCCGCATCCGATAGCGCAGGCGAGTCGAAATGGGTCGCGCCGGCGGGCATGATCGCGATGGTTTCGGCATCGGCCTCGCACGGCGTGTCGGTGTACAGAAGCGATCCCGTTGCTTCTTTACATTTGTAGATCTCGGCTTGAATCGGCGTACCGATTGCGCCCAAACACAGCAGCAATAACAGGCCGGCGGGTCTTCTCATGATGAATCTCCTGCATGCGCCATGCGATCCAAGATTCAGGGTACCGTGTGTTTGGCGCGGACGCTTTAGTGAGAATCAAACGCCGCCGATATACGCCATCCATTTCCCTAACGAAGGGACAGATTGTCATGCGCAAGCGTGGGAAGCAATATCCATCACCGCCATTGCCGCGCCTGCATCACTCGTTATTGCTCACGCCTGCCAGACGCCGTATCCTGCCTCGCGCAAGCCGATCGCGAGTTCGACTTCCATATCGCGCGCGCCGTCGTAAGGCATCGGGTTGTACATTTCATAGAGTTGCGGCAGCAGCCGCAGGCCGAACTGTTGCGCGAACCGGTTGGCCTGGATGCCGGCCTTGTGCTTATCAAAGCGCACGTCGGGATTCAAGCCGGTCATGCCGACATACACACATGGCTTGCCGGTGACGTAATCGGGATTGGCTTTCTTGAAGCGTGCTTCGTACAGAACGTCTTTCGACAGTTCGATCACATACACGTGGTAATGGTAGCGGCGGCCCATTATGCAATCTTATGCAATCAAATGCGTGAGAAGACGGCGCGATCGTATCAGGTAATGCCGCATGAATGTCTACCTTTTCGGCATCATCTCTTCGACAGTTTTCACATTGCCGCAATCGGCGCCGACCCATTTTCCACTGCTTTCGTGGTGCTGGTTGACTGGATGACCCTGCGCGCTGCCTTTGAAATCATAGGTTGTGCTAAAGCGTTCGGCGTCTGAAAACGTGCCTTTCGCCTTGCCCTCGCCTTTCAGGTGGGGACTGTCGCAAATAACGTCGACCGAGTAGCTGCTGCCGGTGCGCTGGAAGTTTTTCGACTGGCAGCCGGATTCCTTGTGGCTCATTTCAGGCGGTTGTTCGCGCGCCGCCATTTCTTTTGAAATACACACTGTGGTCACCATGCCGCCATCCTGCATTTGCGGCATGTTGATCCCCATCTCGCGCATTTTTTGCATCTGCTCCGGCGGAATTTTCGGCATGCTTTTCATGGCGTCCGACTTGATGGTCATTTCCCATAAACCCGGCTTCATCGCGCCTGCGGCCCATACGGTAGCGGACAAACACAGCATTGAAAGCGTCAACATCGAAAGGGCGGTCTTTTGCATGGCGGCTCCTGAAAAGTGAAAGCAAATGCTACTACCGATCCCGCTACCGGACAATCGGTCAAATCAATTCGAACCGATGTTTGTCGGTTCGCATGGCGGCAACACAAGCGTTTATGCTAGCCTTGCCGCTTCATTAACGTTGCGCTGCCATGTACACCCAATTTTTCAATCTGAAACAAGCGCCATTTTCGATCGCGCCTGATCCACGCTATCTGTTCATGACGGAACGCCATCGCGATGCGCTCGCGCATTTGCTGTATGGCGTTGGCAGCGGCGGCGGCTTTGTCCTGCTGACCGGTGAAATCGGCGCCGGCAAGACCACGATTTGCCGCTGCTTTCTGGAGCAGACGCCGGCCAACTGCAACGTTGCGTACATCTTCAATCCGAAACTGACGGTCGCCGAATTGCTGCAGTCGATCTGTGACGAATTCCGCATCGCGTGCAAGCCCGGCGCAAACGCCAAGCACTACGTGGATGCGCTGACGACTTATCTGCTCGCGGCCCATGCCGATGGCCAAAACAATGTACTCGTCATCGATGAGGCGCAAAATCTGTCGGCCGAGGTACTGGAGCAATTGCGGCTGCTGACCAACCTGGAAACCAACGAGCGCAAACTGCTGCAGATCATTCTGATCGGCCAGCCTGAATTGCGCGCGATGCTGGCGCGGCCCGAGCTGGTGCAACTGGCGCAGCGTGTGCTCGCGCGCTATCACCTCGACGCGTTGTCCGCTGCAGAGACTGCCAGCTATATCCGGCATCGCTTGTCTGTCGCCGGTACAACGCCGGTATCGCCGTTCAGACTGCCGGTATTGAAGCAGATACATAAACTGACGCACGGTGTGCCGCGCCGGATCAATTTGCTGTGCGATCGCGCATTGCTGGGCGCGTATGCCGAAGGCAAACACGCGGTCGACCACCGCATGCTCGGCAAAGCGGCGGCGGAAGTATTCGGCAAGGAAAATGCCGTCGCGCCGCTCAGGATATCGCCCTGGCGCTACGCGGTATGGGGCGTGCTGGCGAGCGCAACGATCGCCGGCGCTGCGGCCTGGACCTTGCGCAATGCGGTTCCGATGAACACCGTCAGGCCGGCTGGCATTTTGCCCGCTACCGTGACGATGGCGCATAAGGACCAGGGACTGGAAAAGCCGGCGCCGTCCCCCTCTTCCGGCTTGATAACCGCGGCCGGCGCAGCAGGTCCGGATATCGAAAGAGCGCCGCCGCTAGCGGCTGTTCCGTGGGATATGGACGACCCTTCCAACACCGGCCTGCGCGATCGCAATAACGCGATTCGGCAACTAGCGCAACGGTGGGGCATGTCGTCGCCGGACCAAGGGTTGCCCTGCCTGACGGCGCAAAAAGAGAATTTACACTGCTATATCAGCGCCAACACCGACTTGGCCGAGATACGCCAGCTTGATCGTCCGGCAGTGCTGACCTTGCGCGACGACAATGACAGAGTCTATTATGCGTTGCTGACCCGGCTCACCGATACCAGCGCCACGCTGCAGGTGGGCGATGTTGTCCTCACCGTCAGCAGCGCCGCGCTGGCGCGCCAATACAAGGGTAGCCTTGTGATGCTGTGGCGCGCGCCGTATACATATCGTGAACTCGTCGCTCTGGGTTATGAGGGTGAGGAAGCGGGCTGGATCGCAGCACAACTGGCAAAGATGGACGGCCTCAAGGAATCGTCATACGGCAACCAGGTATTCGACAAGACAATGGCCAGGAAAGTACGTGAATTTCAGCGCGCACAAGGAATGAAAGTGGATGGCGTGGTCGGTCCCAAGACCTACATGCATTTCAATCGTGTCGCAGGCGTGGCAGAGCCGCACCTGCAGAACAAGACGGTGACAATACGCGGATCGTCCGGGGAATGAGACGATGTCGTATATTCTTGACGCTCTGAAGAAGGCGGAAGCAGAACGCGCTCTCGGTGCAGTTCCCGACATACACGCGCAACATCTCGCCTCTGCATCGTTGGCGACAACCGCCGTTTGGCGGCGACCGTGGATCTGGATTGCGCTGACGGCGGCGGTATCCGTGCCGGCTGTGCTGGCCTGGGTCCAGCCTTGGCGTCCTGCACCGGTCATTCCTGCCAGCGCAGCATTGCCGGTGACGGCTCTGCCGGTGCCGGCGAGCCGCCCGACCGCCGCCATACCGCCGCTGGCGGCCGCCACACCGGCGCCATCGACCGATGCGCAGACCAATACGAATACAGCGTCAAAAGCAGCGCTGCAAAAGCCGGTCAAACAGAAGGCGCGCTCCGAAGCGGCCCGAAAATCCCAAGCGGCTGTGGCAGTGCACGCGCATCAAAAGCAAAAGCAAAAGCCACCAGCACCGGCGGCCCCACCCGCCCAGGATGCGCCGGCGGCCGTCGCGTTGCACGAACTGCCGGATCGGATCCGGAGAGAAATCCCGCAACTCAGCATCAGCGGCTATATTTATTCAAACAACCGCGCCGATCGTTCGGTCCTGATCAACAAGCGCTTGTTGCGCGACGGCGATCGGGTGGCAACCGATCTGACCCTGGAAAAGATGACGCCGACCGACATGATCTTCAATTACAAGGGTTATCGCTATCGCATGTCCTACTGATGCCCATCCTCACCCATAAACATGGTTATACAGGCATCCGAAATCCGCTCTAATAATTCTCCGGCTTCGCATACGAAGGGCATCCGTTTTTCCCCCATTGATTCTTGCAGATCCGCCATTTGCATACTTCGCGCGCCAGCAGGCCGGCGATAGTGCCGCAGCGCGCCACGGGCAAGCGCTTCGCAATCGGCTTGCTGCGCGAAGCGGCTGCTTCGGCTTCGCGTCTGCGCACGGTCTGGCGCGCCTTTGCCACGCTTTGCGCTAGAGATCCCCTTCGTTCAGTCTTTTTTTTTAATTCGTCTTCTGCCTGCTGCTGGAGACGACCGATTTCCTTGTTCCTCGCAAATTTCGGGTTGGCGCCTTGTCGTTGCACGGGACTGGCGGGCTTGACCGGCTTGTCGCGCGGTTTGACTTGGGGGGGCTGCGCCGAATTGTTCGACCCGCCATCGCCCGTCGTCGCGGCCGCTTCTTCCTGCGGCGGCCCGGATGGCGCAGCGGAACGCTCTATCGGCACAGCGTTTTCCCTGCCGCTATCGACGTCTGATTTGAGATTCTCATGCGGCACATCGCGCGGCTTGATCGCGGCATCGGCAGGCGTCGGCGTTGCCTGTGGCGGATCGGGCGGAACGCCGTCATACGGCAGTTCGCCGGCACTGATGCCGAACTGACGCGCATGCGGTGTTTGCAATGGCTTCACCGCCGCGCTGTCGGGCGCCTGCGCCGATTTGCGCATGGCTGCCGATGCACGAGCAGCGGCAGGATCATTCAGCCACCATGCGCCGAACAAACCGGTGCCGATGGCAAAGGCAAAGCAAGCCATCACGAAAACCATGCGCGATGATGCCGTAGCAAACAACGGCCTCGCTTCGCCAGCGGAAATCGACGCGCCTCCAAACGCGTCGGATGCAGAATACGCAGTGTGCGCAGTGTGCCGCGGCCCCGCATCCGGTTCGGCGCCTGCCGCGTCGTTGTCCAGCCGCGGCTCCATGCCCGGTATCGACGCCGATGCGATGCCTTCCGTTGACGCCGGTTCCACGCCGGGATCGGCGACAGGCGCTTCCGCAAGGGAAAGACGCACGTTCACGCGCGCTCCGGGTTGTATCCGGAAGCGGTAGCGGGCGCCATTGCGGACAGGCGGCACATTCGCATAAGGGCGATACACGTAGCGCACCTCTTGATGCATGGCCGGCCGGTTCGCCTCAGAGAGTGGGATGCCACAGGTAATGCACACGCTTGCCGAGCCAAAATTTTCGGTTTCGCAATATCCGCAAACCATTTCCATTTCACTTTGCTATTTTCCGCTTGCCATTTGCCGGTGCACGGCGTTCAAGCGAGGTTCGTGTAATCGATCACTTGTCAGCATACCCGTTACCTTGGACGCCTCTATCGTATTGAAAAGACAATCTCCCGGATGATTGAGCGGCATCATGTGCCGGCACTTTTTCCGATGGGAAGAATGGTAAGCTGACGATCCTTACGTGCAGGAAATAGCAATCGCTAGCCGTTGCCAGCACGTCTAGTGACTTCCTCCGCAGAAACCCAACCAAGAACAAAAACGCCGATGTCCTCGCATACCTTTCTCTGGCACGACTACGAAACCTTCGGCGCACAAGCGCGGCGCGACCGCCCGGCGCAATTTGCGGCGATCCGCACCGATGCGGAACTCAATGAAATCGGTGAACCGATCATGCATTATTGCCGGCCCGCGCCGGATTTCCTGCCCGACCCGCAGTCCTGCCTGATCACCGGCATCACGCCGCAGATCTGCCTGCAGCGCGGTGTGCCGGAACACCAGTTCGCGGCGATCATCGAACAGGCGCTGGCGGCGAGCGGCACCATCGGCGTCGGGTACAACACGATCCGCTTCGACGACGAGATCACGCGCTTCATGTTCTGGCGCAACCTGATCGATCCGTATGCACGCGAATGGCAAAACAATTGCGGGCGCTGGGACATTCTCGATATGGTGCGGACCGCCTACGCGTTGCGGCCCGAAGGCATCAACTGGCCGACCCATCCCGACGGCCGCCCCAGCTTCAAGCTGGAACACCTGACGGTCGCCAACGGCCTTGTCCACGAGGCGGCCCACGACGCACTGTCGGACGTGCGCGCCACCATCGCGCTGGCACGGCTGATCCGCACGCGCCAGCCCAAGCTGTTCGATTTCTGTTTCAGCCTGCACAAGAAGGACCGCGTCGCCGACGAAATCGGACTGCCGCTGCGGCGCCCCTTCCTGCACATATCGGGCATGGTCCCGGCCGAACGCGGCTGCATTGCGCTGGTGTGGCCGCTTGCCGTGCATCCGACCAACAAGAATGAAGTCATCGTGTGGGATCTGATGTGCGATCCGACCGAGCTGGCGGATCTATCCGCAGACACGATACGCACCCGCATGTTCAGCAAGGCCGACGCGCTGCCGGCGGGTGTGACCCGGCTACCGATCAAGACCATCCATTTGAACAAGTCGCCGATGGTGATCAGCAACCTGAAAACCCTCTCGCCCGCGATGGCTGCGCGCTGGGGACTGGATGTTGCTGCTGCGTTACGCAATGCCGACATTGCGGCGGCATCCGACCTGAACACGACGCTGGAGATCGTCTGGCGCGACGTGTTTCAGCGGCTGGCGGAAGCCACGCCGGATGTCGATGAAGACTTGTACGGCGGCTTCGTCGGCAACAATGACCGGCGCCTGCTGAACCAGTTGCGGGCGATGACGCCGGAGAAGCTGGCAGCGGCACGGCCCGGCTTTCAGGATATGCGATTGGAAGAAATGCTGTTTCGCTACCGCGCGCGCAATTTTCCGATGAGTTTGACGGACCATGAAATGCAGCGCTGGGAAGAGCATCGTGCGGCACGCCTGTTCGAAGGCGATGGCGGCGCGCGCACGATCGAAATGCTGTTCAGCGAAATCGACCAATTATCGGAAGATACCGATGCGCGCGGCGAAGAGATCCTGGGCGCGTTGTACGATTACGCCGAAGCCATTGCGCCGGCGCGCAGCCCTGCCCGCCCCCGCGACCATGGTTGATTATTGGGCTTGTTCAGACTTTTTATGGGTATAAAAGCAATGACGGATACAACAATCGTTCCCGGCGTCTATGAGCATTACAAAGGGAAGAAATATTTCGTGCTGGGATTGTCCAGAGATACCGAGACGGAGGAGTTGTTCGTTGTGTATCGTCCGTTATACGAAACGGATTGGCCGCACCTGTGGCATCGCAGCGCAACGATGTTTTGCGAAAACGTCAATTTCAACGGCAATACAGTGCCGCGCTTCAAATTGATTGCCGCTTAGCGACGCACAAGCGGCCGTCTTAGGAGCCCCCCTTTAAAGGTCTTTGGAAGGTCAACTTTCAAGTTGAGGGTTTCTGGTTTTTCTCACTTGTCAACGGCATCGATTTTGTGC